>CAZBZH010000013.1:0-20136 GCA_964496265.1 uncultured Acidobacteriota bacterium
ATCACGTAGCTGACCATGATCGGCACAGGTATCGCTTCGGGGCAGCGGCCGAGCGCCGCCGAGTGGATCGGCACCCTGGTCGCCCTGGCCGGTCTGATCTACCTGGTTTCGCCGGGGCTCCGTGCCCCGGCGCCGATCGGCGCCGGCCTGATGGCCCTGTCGGGAATCGCCTGGGGCGCCTATTCGCTGCGTGGCCGCGGGGCGCGTTTCCCCGTCGCCGCCACCTCGGGGAACTTCAGCCGATCGGTCCCGCCCGCGTTGGTGGCGCTGGGCATCGCGGCAGGGCTCCAGGGCCTGGAAGCGTCCCCCCGGGGCGCCACCCTCGCGCTGGTCTCCGGGGCCGTCACCTCGGGAGTCGGCTACGTGATCTGGTACGCGGCACTGCCCCGACTCACGCCGACCCGGGCCGCCGTCGTGCAACTGCTGGTCCCCGTGATCGCGGCCATGGGCGGTGTGCTGCTGCTTTCCGAACCGTTGACGACCAGACTGGCCCTGGCAGCCGTGATGGTCTTGGGAGGCGTCGGGCTCGCCCTCGCCGGCAAGAAGCGCTAGCGGCCAACGCCGGGAAGCTAGTCGCCCGGATCGGCCACAACCTTCGAGGCCGTGCCAGGGTCAACCTCCCCAACGGCCTCGGCGGGCAGCGTCTCGTCTACCACCTCGTAGATCGTGAAGCGGGGGTTGCTCCAGGTCGCGTACAACCGCTCGGGATAGGTCGAGGCGAAGAAGCGCAGCGGCGCGTTGGACTCGTCGCCGGGGCCGGCGACCACGTGGGTCACCCCCAGCTCCTCGACGAAACCAAGCAGCTGCTCGGGCGTATCCCCGCCGACCTGGAAGCCGACGGAGCCCCGCTCGGTGTAGTAGGCCAGCACCCGGGGCTTGAAGAACAGGCAGACCGCGTCTTCGGGCAGTGCGCGCACCGCGTCGAACATCTCCTGGGAGTCTGCCCGGTGCACGCCGTCGTCCAGCTCGCCGCCGATATCGAACTTCTGGTAGGCGCCGATGTAGGCGGTCAGCAGCAGCAGGCCCAGGACCAGGGCCATGACCCTGGCGCCCCGGCGCTTGGGCGGCGCGTCCCGGGTCAACGGCCCATCGAAGTAGGAGCGGGCGACGAAGATCAGGAAGATCGGCAACACCGGCACCAGCCGCCGGGTGTCACCGCCGAAGGGCAGCAGCGCCAGGGCACTGACGTAGCCCAGCGCGAAGATCTCACTGAGGCCGATCCGCTCCCGCAGCAGATGCCAGCCGCCGATGAAGGCGACCAGGTACAGGACGCCGGTGATGCCCTTGTCCATGGCGCCGGGCAGTCCCCCGCCCCAGGACCAGCTGAAGACCAGCGGGAAGCGGCCGACGTTGCTCAGGGCGTTCTTGGCCATGCCGACCGCCTTGGCCACCGGCCCCTGGGACTCCTTCATCGCGCCCCCGACGGCGTCGCCGTAGTCGGCGAGGATGTCGAGGGAGATGTTCTGGAACACCATCAACGGGATCGCCACCGCCAGCAGCACCAGGCTGCCCCGGCGCAGACGGCGGAAGTTCCAGACATCGTGGAGCAGCACGGCGGGGATGAAGACCAGACCCACCGAACGGGTCGCGTAGGCCATGTAGAGCGCCAGGCCCGCCGCCACGCCGAAAGCGATGTCGCGGTTGCCCTCGCCCCGTTCCGCCGGGATCTTCTCGGCGAGCCACAGCCCCAGATACAGGAACAGGAAGAACGGCACCTCCGAGGCCAGGGAGCCCTTGAGCTGCCAGAGGTAGGGGTTGAGGCCGACGGCGGCGACCACCACGCCGGCGCCCAGCGGCGAGATGCGGCCGCGGCAGAACGGGTAGAGCACCAGCAGAAACGCGGCGAACATCAGCACGACCCAGCGCTTGAGCGCCTCGACCCCCGCGGTCACCTGCTCACGGAAGTCGAAGTCACCGTGGACGGCATAGGGCAGCGCCAGCATCATCGGGAAACCGGGCGGATAATTGCGCGGGCCGACCCGGGGATGATGGGGATTGAACACGTAGCCGGTGTCGGTGTACGCCTTGCCCGAGGTCATGTTGTCGGCGTGGGCCATGTACATGGCGAAGTCGCCACCCCAGGAGTGCCCGTCAGGCAGGGTGACCCAGTGGAAGACCAGCAGCACCAGCACCAGTAGCCCGGCGGCGATCCATTCCTTGCGACTCGGTTTGGCGGTCACGAGCTGGCCTTCAGCTTGCGGGCCTCGGCGATCCGGCCCCAGTAGTGGTGCAGGAACGGCAAGCCCAGAATCGCCGGCATGATATAGCGGGCGGTACAGAGCAGACCCAGCGCCGCTCCGGTCGGTTCGCCGAAGTAGGGTTGGTACAGCGCGATCAGCGCGGCGTCCCGGGTGCCGACACCGGCGAAGGTCAGCGGCATCAGCCCGGCCAGGATCGCCAGCGGTGTCAGCGCCAGGTTGGTCAGGAGCTCGACGCTATCGACCCGTAGGGCCAGCATGAACATCCAGATCTGCAGCAGGTGCAAGAACCAGAGGAACACCGAAATCCCGGCCACGGCAAACAGCCGCGAGCGACGCTGCCAGAAGTAGCCGTGCATCTCCTCCCAGGATTCCGCCAGCGTGCCGAACTTGGCGCCGATCTTTCCCGGCGCGAAGCGCTGGGCCATGCCGAAGAAGAAGCGGGCGAAGGGGAGCGACCCGAGGATCAACGAACCGGTAACGAGCCCGATGGCGACCACCGCCGCGAGACCCCAGAACAGGGCGTTGTTCTGCGGGAACAGCAACAGCCCGAAAACACACCACAGCAAGAGCGACAGCATGTCGCTGCCCTTCTCGAACACCACCAGCGACAGCGCCAGGCTGCCCGAGAGGTGTCCCTTCTCCCGCATGAAGTAGGCCTTGGCGATATCCCCCATCTTCGAGGGCAGCACCATGTTCAGCACCGCGGCGGCGAGGATCAGCCGGTTGGACTCCAGGACGCCGAGCTTGTGGGCCCGGGGCATCAGCACGTCCAGGCGGAAGCTGGTGATCAGCGTGATCGGGATCACCATGCCCAGGGAGATCGCCATCCAGGCCGGGTCGCACTGGGCGAAGATCTCGAGCAGCCGCTCCCGGTCGATCCGCATGTAGATGATCGCCAGGATGCCCAGGCTGACCAGGATGGATATCAGGCGTTTCATCGGCAGTGGCTTCGTCCAGCGGCCGCGGTCAGTAGCGCCGTTCGAGGGTCAGCGCCTCGCCGGCGGACAGCGACCTGGCCCGTTCGGTCAGATCCTGCCAGGGCTGTAGCTGCCCCTCCTGGTAGGTCCGGCTCATCACCACGTAGATCGAGGTCTGGCTGCCGCCGAGACCCAACGACCGGACCTTGCCCCAATCCTTCGAGGTCAGACGGTCGCGGACTTCCCAGGCGCCGTCCTTCCACTCGAGCACCCGCTCGAAGGCCAGCGGCGTGTCGTCCTTGCCGGTGATCAGCATCTTCTGCAGCAGCTTGCGGATCAGGTCGGGGAAGAAGCGGCCGGCGCTGAGCATGATGCCCCGCAGCACCATCAACTTGAAGCTGGTCATCTGCTGCTGCTTGGCGTAGCCGAGCTTGCCCGAGATCGCGATCTTGTCGTCGGCCACGTCCAGATCGTACTGGCTGACCATGTGGCCGACGGCGTTCTTGCCCTTGCCCTCGTCGAGCAGCGCCGAGAACTGGGTGTCGGAGATCACCAGCTCGCCGTCGCGAAACAGCTTGAAGGTGCCCCCCTTGTTCAGCGCCAGGATCAGCTCGCAGCCTTCCCGGCGGTCGATCAACAGGCCGGCGTTCTTGAACCAGACCCGGGACTCCTCGGGGCGGGTGGTCGCCGGACGATCCTCGACATAGTCCCGCCAGGCGTAGAGATAATTCCAGGTGTGGTGGCCGACGATGTGGTCGTCGGCGTAGCAGGGGCCCTTGCCGTTGGCCAGGCCGTCGAGGAAGCGATCGTTGATCGACAGCGCCTCGGGCATCCAGCGTCCGGCCAGCTCGAAGCCGTGGGGGAAGTAGTTGTAGGTGTTGCGGCTGGTGTACTCGCCGCCGGACGAACCGTCGGGATGGACGAAGTGGGCGGCGAAGCGCACCGCCTTCTCGATCGCCGCCTTGAGCTGGTCGTCGGGCTTCAGCGCGTACTGCCGCGCCAGCAGCGACACCGTCAGGGTGTGGTAGCCCGGGTCGGCGCCCTCGTACTCGGTGAACCAGCCCTCTTCGTTCTGCCACTCCAGCACCCGCTCCTGGCGCAGGGCCTGAGACTGCTTCCACTTGTCGGTGCCGAGCAGCCGGCCGATCTGTTCGAGGCAGAGCACGATCAACGCCTGATGGTTGGTCAGGCGGCCGCTCTCGTTATGGTGGGCCATCCAGTCGGCCCGCCGCTCGAGAAACGGGTGCAGCTCGGGCACCTCGAGCCCCAGCATCTCGATACTGTCGAGAAAGGCCAGCAGCGAAAACGCCGCGGCGCCCCCCGCCTTCTCGAAGGGGAAGTAGTCGTCGCAGGAGCCGTCGGCGTGGGCGCTCCTGGCGGCGTACTCGATACCCGCCCGGGCGCATTCCCGAATCACCGGATCCTTGTAGAACCGGTTCCCCGGCAGATCCGCCTCGTGCGCCAACGCCAGCGGCAGCACGAACTCCTGGGACATGCCGCTGGGGAAGTCGATGATCTTGTAGTGCCAGAAGTTGCGGTCGAAGCAACCGTAGGTCGGGCTGTGGGGATTGCGGTCCTGCAGGGTCAGGATCTTGGGGATCCAGCGCAGCGCCTCGACGCCGAACAGATCCCGCTTGCTCACCGGTGCCGCCACGCTGGCCTCCTCCGTCGCGCTGCTCATCGCAGCTCCGCCGTCTCCCGGGTCTCGCCGGCCACGGCGCCCCCTGTTTCACGGCGGGCCAGCGTATTGCGGCGGCCCCGCATCTGGACGTCCTCGAGGATCGTGCGGTTGACCGCCAACAGGTCGGCAACCAGGGCCAGCATGAACAGCTGCACCCCGATCAGGATCAGGATCGCCGCCAGGATCAGGCTGGGTAGCCGGGTCCGGTCCGAGCCCATGAAGTAGAACACCAGCCAGCGGACGCCGAGCAGGGTGCCCAGACCGAAGGGGACGCTGCCGAGAATGTTGAAGAACAGCAGCGGCCGGTAGGTCATGAAGATGCGGAAGATGGTCAACACCGACCGCTTGACGTACGAGCTGATGCTCTTGACCAACCTGGACGGGCGCAGATCCTCGTTGGTGCGGATTGGCACCGAGGTCATCGGAATGCCCTTGCGCCCCGCCTGGATGATCGTCTCCAGCGTGTAGGTGTACTGGCTGAACACATTGAGCTGCAGCGCGGCGTCGCGATGAATCGCGCGGAAGCCGCTGGGGGCGTCGGGAATATCGCTGGCGCTGGCCACCCGCACGACCCAGCTGCCGAAGCGCTGCAACAGCTTTTTGATCGGCGAGAAGTGGGCGGTCTGCTGGATCGGCCGGGCGCCGATCACGTACTTGGCGCTGCCGTCGAGGATCGGCTGCACCAGCTTGGGAATGTCGTCGGCGTTGTACTGGTTGTCCGCGTCGGTGTTGACGATCACGTCGGCGCCCAGACGCAGGCAGGCGTGCAGGCCGGCCATGAAGCCCTTGGCCAACCCCTGGTTGGTTCCGAGGCTGACCACGTGGTCGACGCCATGCTCCCGGGCGACCTCGACGGTGCGGTCCTTGCTGCCGTCGTCGATGATCAGCCACTCGACGGTATCGAAGCCGGGCACCTCACGGGGCAGCGCCTTGAGCGCGATGCCGAGGGTCCCCTCCTCGTTGTAGCAGGGTATCTGAATGATCAGCTTGGACATACGTTTCGTCCCCATCCCCATCAGTTCCCGCCGACGTAGCCCAGATCGCGCAGGTGCTCGACCTCGGCCTCGGTCGGTTCGTCGACCTCGACCAGCGTGACCTCCGGCGGCACGTACTGGGGTGTCGAGGTGACCCAGGCGTTCAACACCCGCAGGAGCTCGCGCGCTTCTTCCGGCCGTTCCTCGGCCAGGTTGCGCGCCTCCAGCGGATCGTCCCTCACGTCATACAGTTCGGGCGGCGATTCCGAGCGCCAGACCAGCTTGAGGTCCCCCTTGCGCACGACCCGCAGCCGCTGCATGAAGGGGGTCATATCGGTAGAGGTCAGGCGATAGTTGAAGCCGGCCAGGGCGTTGACGTCGGGCTGCATGTACTCGCTGAAGGCGTAGCGCTCCCCTTCGGGAGCCTCGCGCAACAGGCTGTGCAGCGTCGGCGTCGGCTGCATCTCCCACTCGATGCCGGCGGCGTCGAGGATCGTCGGGAACACCGCGTGGCTTTGAACCAGCCGTTCGTCGACGCCGGGCTCCAGTTTCGCCGGGTAGCGCACGATCAGCGGCACACCGACCAGCGGCTGGAACAGCGAGTACTGGTGGCCGAACATGTCGTTCTCGCCGAAGTGCTCCCCGTGATCGGCGGTCAGCACGACCAACGTGTTCTCGTCGAGGCCGCTCTCCCGGAGGAAGGCCATCAACTCGCCGATCTTCAGGTCGACGTACCAGATCTCGTCGTCGTACATCGTTTCCAGCTCACCGATCTCCCGGGAGCTGAGGGGGTCGACGCTACCCCGGGTGAACATGTGCTTGCGGAACAGGTCCTGCTGGGGCTTCTTCGACCAGGCCTTGACCGTGGCCGGATCGCTCCACTGCATCATCCCTTCCAGCGGGATGTAGGGCGCGTGAGCCTCGATGTAGTTGAGGAACAGGAAGAAGGGCTTCGACGGGTCGTAGCCGTCGCGGAACCAGGCCGCCAGGTCCTGGTGCATCTTCGTCGAGCCGGTCGACGCATCGGTCGGGCCGTCGCTGCCGCCGCCGAAGATTCCGGAGGCCATGGCGTCGAGGGTCTTGGCCTTGCTGCCGCGCATGCTGCCGGTGGGGTTGCCCCACACGTCGAAGCCCTGGTCGTACCCCCGGTTGGGAGTCAGCATCCAGTTGGTCGACATCCCGACGGTCTGGTAGCCCGCACCCTGCAGCCGCTCGGCCAGGGTGTCGAACTTCTGATCGACGTACTGGTGCTGGCGGTTGACCCCGTGGGTGCTGGCCGGCAATCCGGTGAAGAACGACGCGTGGGTCGGCAGCGTCCAGCATCCCGGCGACAGCACGTTCTGGTACAGCACCCCCTCGGCGGCCATGGCCGACACATTGGGGCTGGTATCGCGGCTGTAGCCGTAGGCCGACAGATGATCGGCCCGCACCGTATCCATCACGATGAACACCACGTTGGGGCGGGCGTCGGTCGGCTGGGGCAATTCCGCCGGGAAGCCCTCGGCGACCGTCTCGCCTCCACCGCCGGCGACCCAGGAAACGCCCCAGAGCAGGGCGAAGCCGGCGATCGCCACGATGGCGGCGCTGCGCAGCGGCAGGCGCGCCACCAGGGACGCCAGGATCGAGAGCACCACGAACAGCGCCACGCCGGCGACCAGCGAGCGCACCGCCAGGTCGAGGATCGAACCGTCGAACCAGCGCCCGGCGAAGAGCAACACGAAGATCACCGTCAGCGGCGCCAGCAGCACCCGCAGCCAGCCGAAGACCGCCGGAGCCATTCCGTGCACCAGCGCCAGCATGCCACCGCCGATCGCACCGGCGACCACCGCCAGAGGCAGCAGCAGGCGCAGGGCGCCCATGGCCGAACCGGAGCCCGCCAGCACCACATCGGCAAAGGCGGCGATCAACGCCGCGACCAGCCCGACGACGGCGCCGGCCAGGACTCCCTGGACCGGGCTCACGCGGTTTGCTTCGCTCACCTGGTTCTCCCGTAACTCACGTCGTACTCGGTTCGGGCAACGGCTCGCTGGGCGGCGGCACCAACTGGGGCCGGCGCTTGGCTTCCTCGGTCGCCTTGCGTTTCGCCTTGCGTTCCGCCGCCGCGGCTTCCTCGAGCTTGGCCACTTCCTTCTGGCCGAGGTCCTTCATGATAATGACCGAGGCGACGAGGAAGTAGTACAGGTCGAAGTACGCCATCCCGAGGAAGGCGCCCCCGATGCCGTAGACCACGAGGCTCAACTGCAGCATCGTGGCGTTCTCGTGGACCCACACCAGTTCGGGGTGTGGTTTCGATATCTTGCGCAGCTTGCCCATGCTCAGGTAGGAAAACCCGAGCAGCGACATGAAGATGCCCCAGCCGACGAAGCCGTGCTCCCCCATCACCTCGAAATACACACTATGAGCGTCGTGGTAGTCGTAGGGGTCCGGCGCGTAGTCGAGGAACATCTCCTCGGTGAACGACTGGAAGCCGGCGCCGGTGAAGGGGCGCTCGCTGGCGACGTTGTAGGCGTACCACCAGGCGTTGATCCGGCCCATCGCCGATTTATCCTCGGTGGACGCGGTCTCGATGGTGTTCATCCGGTCGAACCACTTATCGGGGATGAACTGGAACAGGACCAACCCGGCGATCAGCGCGATGATGATGAAGGTGAAGCGCCGGTTGGAGCGCCAGACGAACATCCCGGCCATGGCGATCAGACTGAGGAACGCCCCGCGGGAATAGGAGAACACCACCGCGACGATGGTCAGGAAGGTCGCGGCGAAGATGCCGTAGGCGGCCCACTTGTTCCGCCTCGACTCCTTGATCCCCATGTAGAACAGGATCGGGAAGATCATCAGTTCGGCCAGCGCCAGCTCGTTGTTGCCGGCGATGATCGACTTGGGCGGCCCCCAGATCAGGTGGTTGCCGCCGGTCAGGATCGAGAAGATCCCCCCCTTGACGCCGTAGAACGCGATGGAGAGCGCCATGATCAGCAGCAGCCAACGCATGCGCACCCGGTCCTGGAACAGCGACAGGATGAGGAACACCATCACGTAGATCTTCGCCACGTGGACCCACTCTTCCATGGCGTCCTTGGGGTACTGGGCGAACTGGGTCGTGAAGGTGTAGTAGAGGAACAGCAGCACCAGCAGGTAGGTCTCGCGGACCCGCGGGATCCGGTACTTGTCGCTGGTGAAGAGGAAACCGAGCACCGTCACGGCGGTGGCGAGCTTGACCACCGGGAAGCTGTAGGCCATGCCGTAGCACAGGCGGTGGGGGTTCATCAGGCCGAGCCAGACGGTCACGATCACACCGATCCACGGTCGAGTAAAACTCAACGGCAGCATGCCGAAGATGATCCCCAACAGCAGTAGATCGCGCATGACCCGCGGTCGCGAGGACCGCCTCTCCTATACCCCGGCGGGGGTCAGCTCTTCCGGCCCAGCAGTGCTCCGAGGATCTTGCGGGAATCCCGCACGATCGAGCGGTCGAGCACCACGTAGATGACGGCGTACAGCAGGCCGTAACCCACCGCGGCAGCCGCCAACAGTCCTAAGTTATCGACCTCGGGAGCAACCCACAATGCCGTGGGCAGACCTGCGCCCAAGGCCGCAAGCACCGGCGGCACGCTCTGCCGCAGGTACTTCATCCGGCCCAGTTCCCGGTAGAGAATCCAGGGTCTGACCAGGCACACCGTCAGCACCGCCTGGGTCAGCGTGTACAGCGCGCCGCCCACGATGCCGTAGCTCCAGATCAGCCAGGCTCCCACCGTCATGAGGTAGGACGTGATCCATAACCTCATGTACATCAAATATTTAGTCTTTCCGCGCGCCAGGGCCAGGATTCCCCAGCTGTATCCCGCGGTGATTTCAATCGTGAAACCGACGGCGAACAGCTTGAGCGGCAGGATCGCCGGGACCCACTTCTCGCCGTAGACCAGCTGGATGAAGGGCTCAGCCAGGGCGAACAGCCCGAAAGTGACCGGTACCAGCATGATGCTGAGGTAGCGGTTGGCCTCCTCGAAGGCGACCGCGACCCGCTCCGAGGAGTCCTGGAGCTCGGAATAAGTGGGCAATAGCGACGAAATCAGCACGTCGGCGAAGCCCTTGATGTAGAACGGGAAGGCGAAGGCCACCACGTAGAAGGCCAGCTGCTCGGTGCCGTGGAAGGCGCCGACCAGCCAGTCGTCCCCCTCCCAGATCAGGTAGTTGCCCAGGGCGGCAACGATCAGCGGCCAGCCGAAGCTGTAGAGCTTCTTGGCCACCGCCCGGTCGATGCCCAGCTTCGGCCGGTGGGGGGCGATGATCCAGATCGCCAGCACCTTGGCCGCGAAGCCGCCCAGCTTGCCGTAGAACAGCGCCCAGGCGCCCAGCTCGAACTGGAAGTAGAGCAGCATCGCCAGGCTGGTGGCGATCAGGACGTCGACCACGTGGCCGACCCGAGCCGCCGCAAAGTTGTAGCGGCGAATCCACATGGCGTTGGGCAGTTCCAGGGTGAACTGCAGCACCATCACCGACAGCACCCGGATCACCGTGGTCCGCTCGGCCAGCACCGCCGCCACGTCGACGGTCCCCTCGGGGACGTGCATCAGCCGGGCGACCCAGGGAGCGCTGACGAAGATGATCGTCATCAGCCCCAGGCCGATGGAAAGGGACAGGGTCAGCGCCGTGTCCAGCACCTTCTCCGGGGCCTCGCGGTCCCGCACCACGGACTCGTTGAAGCCCATCTTGGTGAACATCGAGAAGAACTGGAGCACCAACAGCGCCGCGGCCAAAGTGCCGATCTGATCGGGCAGGAAGATCCGGGCGAACAGGATGTTCTGCCCCAGGGTCAGCACCTTCAGCACCAGGTTGCTGCCGACGTTGACCGCCGAGGCGCGGATGACCTTGTTGCGCGAGACCGCCATCGATCAGGCCCCGGGCTTGCGCCGGCGCAGCACCGGCATCGGGTCGGACCAGGACCACAGCGCGTAGGCCCGGCGCGACGGCGACAGCGCCCGGCGGGCCATGCGCATGCCCTGGCTGCCGTGGCGCAGCTCCGCCTTGATCGCCCGCAGCAGGCCGAGGCCGCGGATCCAGCTGCTGCGGCGGCGGGGATAGCAGGGCTCGTCGGGAGCCGCCCCCTCGGCCAGATCCCGGTAGGCCAGCAGGCTCAGGTTGACGCCGGCGGCGGTCCCCATCGGATGCTGGTCCCAGTGGCGGGTGTTGATCTCGATCGGCCGCAAGCGGCCGGACTCGGGATCCCGCTTGTACTCCACCCCGGCGCGCCCGCGGTAGCCGATGCCCTCGAGGAAGGCGACGGCGGAGTCCCGCAGCTCGGGCAGGTCGACGGTCTGGTACAGACAGCCCAGGCCGAAGCCCGGCGGGTATTGCACCAGCTTGCGCGACGTGAAGGCACCCAGGCAGCGTCCGGCGGCGCCGATGTAGAGCCCGACGATGTAGAACTCGTCCGCCTCGCCGTCGACCCACTCCTGCACCAGCACCCGGCTCCCGGCGGCAAACGCCTTGGCGGTCACCCCGTCGAGGGCCCCGCGGTCGTCGACCCGCAGCCCCTTCTGTCCGTTCAGCGCGTCCCGCAGCCCGGGCAGCTCGGCGGCGTAGACCGGCTTGACCACCGCGGGAAAGGGCAGCCGCTCGGCGTTCGACTCCAACTCCTCGGCCGAGGAGAGGCTCAGGGTCACCGGCGAATCGACGCCGTGTTTCTCGGCCAGCTCCGCCAGCCGCGCCTTGTTGACCAGCGCGTCGAGCAACTCGTGGCCGGGCTGGGTCAGGATCATCTCCGCTTCGAGCTTCTCGCGGAAGCGATCGATGAACTCCACGTCGGCGTCCCGGGTGGCGAACAGGATCGGCTGCACCGGCTCGAGTCGCGCCAACCCGACCAGGAACTCCGCCAGCTCCTCGGGCGCGTGAGCCGAATCGGGACCGGTCAGCGCCCGGCAGTAGCGGGAGTGGGCTCCCGGCACATCCGCCTGGCTGCTGATGCCGACGACGTTCACCCCGTGGGGGGCCAGGTTGCGGGCAATGCCGAGCCCGGTGGCGTACATGTTGAGGACGAAGGCGGTGGGACGGGTCACCCGGCCACCTCGGCGCTCATCAGGTGGTGGTAGGCCATCGACAGCGCGAACTCCGGCAGCTCCCGGCCGAAGGGGCGCACCCGCCGCAGCTCCAGCGGATCGGTGCGGGGCGTGTTCTCCCCCTGCACCGTGGTCAGCGCCGCGCGGTAGCCGGCGTCGCGCAGCTGCCCCTTGATCGTCTCGGAGAAGTCGGCGGGCTTGCCGTTGGGGTAGGCAAACAGTGGCACCTCGAGCCCCATCCGCTGCTCCATCAACCGCTTGGATTCCCGCAGCTCATGAGCCGCTTCGGCGGAAGGGATCCGGGTCAGGATCGGGTGATTCATCGTGTGGGAGCCGAAGGAGATGCCGTGCCCGGTCATCTCCTTGACCTGCTCCCAGGACAACATCTCGTGAGGCACCGCATCCGCCTTCACGCCGACCAGTTGCTGCACGATGGCGTCGACCTGCTCGAGGCGCTGTTCGCCGGGCAGCCGCTTGAGCTCATCGAGCAGGCGCCGGCTGGCCCGGCGCTTGGCCACCGGGTCGGCGAAGGGCACCCGGGTCCCGTCGGGCAGATCCAGCGCCTCGGCCGCGGTCTCGCGGAAGGCGTAGAGGATTCGATCGAACCACAGGCTGCGCCGTTCCTCGATGCAGCCGACGGTGAGAAAGATCGTCGCCGGCAGGCCGCGCTTCTTGAGGATCGGGAAGGCGCCGGAATAGTTGTCCTCGTAGCCGTCGTCGAAGGTGATCGCCACCGCCCGGGGCGGCACCGGCTCCCCCGCCTCTTCCAGCCGAACCAGTTCATCCAGCGGACGCACATCGAAGTGGCGCTCCAACCAGGCCATCTGGCGGTCGAACAGGGTGCGGGAGGTGCGGTCGATCATGTACTCACCGGCGTAGTCGTTGACCCGGTGGTACCAGAGGATCAGGTAGCTGCCCGGAGCGCGTCGTCGGGGACGCAGGCCGCCGCCACGGGGAAGCTGCACGCGATCGGCCACGGCGGTGACGAGACTCCCCGCTCCCAGTCCGTAGGCGGCGCGGGCCGCGGCCTTCTTGATCAGCGCTCGGCTCATGACCCGGTTTCGGTCGACCCCTCTCCCTTGCCCAACACGTCGCGCAGGCGGTCCCGCCCCCAACGGGCGGCCCGCGGCAGATCGAAGTAGAGGAAGCTGCGGGCGCCCTTGCGCCCGGCGGTCAGCCGCAAGCTCTTCTTCACGTCGGAGCCCCAGGACAGTTTGTGCTGGGTCACTCCGCCGAGGAAATCGTAAACGCGAATGCCCCGCTCGATACAGTCCTGGAACACGTAGACCCGCAGGACGTTGCCCACGCCCTTGTCGAACCAGGCCGGGTCCATCCCCTCCTGGAGCAGGAAGCGGGTGTCCCCGTAGTCGAAGCAGAACTGATGGGCCACGTACTGGCCGTCGACCTTGAGCGAGTGGAAGCGCAGCCAGCCGAGAGCCAGCAGTTCCCGGGACATCCGCTCGTAGAAGTCCCGTTTCTCGGGAAAGACGAACACGCCGCTCTTGCCCACCTGGCGCCAGCGCTGCTCGTGGAGGTCGTACATCGAGGCCAACCGTTCGGGGAGCTGATCCTCCCGCTCGCAGTGTTCGAGCTGGACGTCGTGGGCGGCTTCCAGCTTGCGCACCAGCGAGCGGGTCTTGGTGCGCATCCGCGGCTTGAGGGTCTTGAGGTAGTCGTCCCAGCTATCGGGCAGCGCGCTCCAGGCGCAGGCCACCGCCTGCTCCTCGCTCTGGGTGCAGCCCCGGGCGGTCAGGCCCCGGCGAATCAGGGGCGCCATCGGCGAACTGTCGGGGATCTCGTTGAGCAGCAGCAGGTCCCAGCGATCCCGAACCTCGAACAGGTAGTCGAGGACCGCCTCGGTCACCGCCTCTTCTTCACCGGGAGCCGCGATCAGGTCGAGGTAATCGCTGTCCCAGGTACCGTCGCCGACGAAGGCCATGGCCTTGAAGGTCAGCTTGATCTTGCGCACCTTCTTCTCATAGAAGGCGGTCAGCCCGATCAGGCGGTCGTCGCGCAGCACCTTGACCACGTGCAGCGGCCGGTTCTCGCCGTAGGAACGCCACCAGCAGCCGAGCCACTCGGCGGTGAGGAACACCGTGTTGACCTTGCTCTCGGCCAGCAGCCCGTTCCAGGCCTCGCTCATGGCGAACCAGGCGCCCTCGTCCTGCAGGACCTCGACACGCACGGCCGTCTCGGTGGTGGCCGCCGCAGCTCGCGTCATGCCGCGCCGTCCTGCACCAGCCGGGCGGAAGCACCGTCCTGATGCTCGCGCAGCCAGAGCTCCATCACCATCAGCTTCCACAGCACGGTGCCGTAGAACGAGGTGGAGTCTTCCTGATGCCGTTGGACCAGATCCTTGAGCGCGTCCATGCGGAAGTAGCCCCGCTCCTCGGTGCGCTTGCCCAGCACCAGCTCCCGCATCATCTCGTGGAGACCCGGGTCGCTCTTGAGCCAGACCGGGATCGGCAGGCCGAAGCCGTGCTTCTCCTTGTTCAGCACCTCGTCAGGCAGCATCTCGCGGTAGCTGTCCTTGAAGAACGAGCGCAGCCGGCGCCCCGCCATCTTGGTCGAAGGGGGCACCCGGGCCGAGAACTCGGCGAGGTTGCGATCGAGGAACGGGAAGCGCACCCGCACCCCGGCGGCCTCGGTCATGCGGGTCACCTTGAACAGATCGTTGTCGGCGATCGCCAGCTTCAGATCGATGTAGAGCTGGCGGTCCAGCTCGTCGTCCGCCTGGGCCCGGTGGTAGTGGTAGGCAAAGAAGCTGGCGGTATCCCCCTCTTCCTCGCTGACCCCCGCGGCGAAGGCGTCCTCGAACAGCTGCTCCCGCGGCAGGATGCGGTAGAGGGTGTAGGAGGTCAGCCGGTCGGGGTACGGGATCGAGGCTCGCTGGATGTACTTCTTACCCCGCACGATCGGACCGATGCCCAGGCCGGCGAGGCCGAAGACCACCGGCCGCAGCAGATACTCCCGGGGCAGCTTGGGGATGCGGTAGTAGTAATCGAACAGCTTCTGCTTGGCGTAGCGCTCGTTGCCGGCGAACAGTTCGTCGCCGCCGTCTCCGGCGTAGAGGGTGTCGACCCCCTGGTCCTTGGCCAGCTTGGCGCAGAAGTAGGTCGGCACCGCCGAGGCGTTGCCGAAGGGCTCATCGAAGGCCCGCAGCAGCAGCGGAATCGCCTCGCGGGTGTCCTCGGGAGTCACGAAGTACTCGTGATGCCGGGCACCGAAGGCCTTGGCCGCCACCCGGGCGTAGTGAATCTCGTTGAAGCGATCCTCGCCGAAGCCGATGGAGAAGGCATCGACGGCGCCCCCCTCGATCTGGCTCAGCACACCGAGCACGGTGCTGCTGTCGACGCCGCCGCTGAGGAAGGCGCCCCGGCGGCCCTGGCCGTCGGCGCGCACCCGGCTCTCCAGGGCGCCGCGGAACAATTCGCGGCAGCGCTCCTTGAGCGACGCGGTCGAGTCGTTGAACGGGTTGCGGTAGTCGATGTCCCAGTGGGATTCGATCCGCGGTTCGCTGCCCGGCTTGAAGCGCAACGACGAACCCGCCGGCAACTTCTGCACCTCGGTGAAGATCGTGTGGGGCGTCGGGATGAACGACGAGCCGACGAACTGGATCACCGAGCGGGGATCGACGCTGGGCTGGAAGCGGGTGGGGCTGGCCAGCATGCCCGCCATACGGGACGCGAAGATCGCCCGCTCACCGGCGGCGTGGTAGAGCAGTGAGTGCACCCGGAAAGGATCGTCGGCCAGCAGCAGCTCGCCGCTGCGCCCGTCCCAGATCGCCAGGGAGTACTCGCCGTCCAGCTCGGCCAGGAATCCGGCGCCCTTGTCCAGGTAGGCGGCGAGCAGACCCTCGAGGGGATCGCCGGCCTCGGGAACTCCGGCGTAGAGGGTGCCGGTGAAGGCCAGCGCCACGGGAGCGCCTCCCGCCTCACGCTGCCGGATTCCGGAAATGTAACCGGGAGAGACCACGGCGGCGAGTCCCACCGGTCCCTCGATGAAGGTTTCCACCGTGGCCTCGGCGGAATCGGCGACAGCCCGCGCCATCCGTTCGAGGCCGGCGACATCGAACTCCGGGGCGCGTCCGCTCCCGAGTACGAGTCCACAGATTCCCGTCACGTCAGTCTCCGCTTCCCCCGGAGTACAACGTCCGTTTTGCGAGCCGATCCCGCAACCTCATCTGAGGTCTCGATCGGCGGGCTGTTGCGGGACGTCCTGTCGGCCGGCGGCCGACGCGTGATGCTTACTGGTCGAGGCCCTTGATCTTGCCGCTGAAACCCAGCTCCCGGGCCTTGGTCACCGAGGTCATCGCCTGGCTGGTGGCGCCGGCGGCCAGGTAGGCCTCGGCCATCCAGGCGTGTCCCGGAGCCAGGTCCGGATCCAGCGTCAGCGCCGTCTCGAGCTTCTTCATGCCCCCCTCGAGCTCGCCGATCTCGACCAGGTAGCGGCCGAACTGGGCGTGGGTGATCGCGTGCTGGGGAAACTTCTCGAGGGCGGTCTGGAACGGCTCGATCGGGAGCGAGTACTCCTCGGTCGTCTTGGCGATGGCGCACATGTAGTGCAGCGCCTTGGGATGGTTGGGGAAGACCCACAGGGTGTAGTTCAGATCGCCCAGGGCGTACTGGATATCGCCCGCGTGCCACTTGGCGTAGAAGTTCGAGCCCGCCAGGTGGGCGCGCTCCACCTTGGCCAACAGCTCCTTGAGGTGCGAGTCGGTGTGGTGGGCGAAGTAGTCGTTGCCGACCCAGCCGGGGTTGCCCTTGGGCGAACCGGCGGCCATGACCGGAGAAACGGCCAGGGCGAGGGCAAAAGCGACGATGACGGCGGCTTGCATGCGGGTTTTGATCATTGGCGTAGCTCCGTAGGGGAAGATACGGGGCAGTCCTGGGTGCTGCCAGCACTTCCGCGGGCCAGATCGAGAGCCCTCCGGGCGTTTTCGCTCCAGAGATAGCCCCGGGTCTGAACCGCGTCGTGAGCGGCCCGGCCCAGCCGGTCCCGCTCCTCGGAGGACCCTAGAACCCGCGCCAGCGCGGCGCCGAGGCTCTCCGGGTCTTCCTTCTCGAACATCGAACAGTTTACCCCGTCCGCCAGGATCTCGGCTATGTTGGGCTGGTTCGGCGCAACTATGCATTTTCCGAGAGCCATATATTCGATGATTTTCATCGGACAGGCGTAGGCGGTGGCGCTGGGCTGGACCGTGACGTCCATGGCGGCCACGTGGGCCGGGATCTCGGCCCGTTTGACCGGTCCGGTGAAGACCACCTGGTCGGTCAGGCCATGTTTCTCGACGAATTCCTGGAGAAACGGGGCCGCAGGGCCGTCGCCGACCAGCAGCACCTTGAGGTCGTCCCGTTGGGCCAGCATCGGCCGCATCTGCTCCAGCAGCATCTCGAGGCCGTGCCAGGGGCGGAACCAGCCGACGAAGCCGACCACCGTCTTGCCCTCGAGGCCGTGGCGGCGGCGGATCTCCGAGTCGTCGATCTCCGGGTGGAATTCCTCGGGGTTGATGCCGTTGGTCATGACCACGATGTGGTCCCTGGGCACCCCCAGCTCGGCGATCATGTCCCGCATGACGCCGGTGACCACGATGGTGCGGGTGCTGTTGCTGCAGGTCCAGCGCTCGGTGAACCGGGCCAGCCGCTTGAAGGCCAGCTGCCCCAGCTTCTCCTGCTCGTAGGCCAGCGGTGCGTTGACCTCCAGGATCATCGGGATGCCGAAGCGGCGGCTGGCCCACACGCCGCAGACCGTGTTCATCGAGTAGCGCTCGTAGATCAGGTCGGGCCGCTGCCGGCGGATCTTCTTCGCCATCATGCGGTAGCCGTAGAGGTTGTAGGCCAGGCCCATCAGCTCGTAGAGCCAGGCGGGCGCCCACTTCGTGATGAAACCCCAGCGGCTGCCCTTGGTCTTCTTGCCGGCGGCGTGATCGACCTCGGTCAGCGAGGCCATCTCGACCTCGTGGCCCAGCTCCCGGAAGGCACCGACCATCTCGTAGATGTGAATGCCCTGAGCGTCTTCGGCCTGGGTGCGATGGTGGTAGAGAACGCGCATCAGAATCCCGCCGCTTCGCGCAACACGTCGTACTGGGCTTCGGCGACCTCTTCCCAGCCGCGCACCGGCGGATTGCCGGCGATGCCGTCCCGGTCCCAGCGGGCCTCGAGGGCCTCGCCCAGGCAGCTCGCGGCGGTCTCCGGCTCTCGATCGGGAATCAGCACGCCGTTCCGTCCCTCGTCGATCACCTCGGGGATGCCGCCGACCGCCGTACCGGCGACCGGGGTTCCGCAGGCCATCGCTTCCAGCGCCACGTTGGGGCAGCCCTCGCTGTGGCTGGTCAAACAGAAAAGATCGGCTCCGTTGTACCAATCGGGCAAGTCGGCCGGAACGACCCAGCCCGGGAGCTTGACGATGTCCCCCAGATCCAGCTCGGCCACGAGCCGCTCCAGGTTCCCCCGCTCCTCTCCCTCGCCCACGATAAAGCACTGGAGGGCCACGTCGATGCGGCGCCGCAACACCGAGAGAGCGCGGAGCAACAGGTCGTAGCCCTTGACCGGCACCAACCGTCCGACCGCCAACAGCACCCGGGCATCGGCAGCCCAGCCGAGCCGCTCCCGGGCCTCGGCCCGGGGCCGGGGGTGGAAGTTCCCCCGGTCGACCCCGTTGGGGATGACATGCACCCGCGCCGGGTCGGCGCCCAGCTCCACCGCCAGGCGACCCAGATCTTCGGAGACGCCGACCACCGCGGCCGCTTCCCGCAGCGCCTGGGCGATCGGCTCCCGCCGGCCGGGGAGCCCGGGCAACACGCGAATATCCGAACCGCGCAGGGACAGCACGTAGGGCTTGCCGATCTCCCGGGCCAATCGCATGCAGGCGTAGCCGTCGGGATAGGCGTAGTGGGCATCGAGCACGTCGAAGCCGGAAAGGTCCAGCCGGCCGCGCATCCGGCTCCAGGCCTGACGGAACAGCAGGTCGCCGTCGAGATGTTTGAGCAGGCCGGGGATCACCCGGAAGGGCGGATGGTGCACGGTCAGCCCGTTCAGCTCGACCTGGGCCGGCACCGCCCCGACGAAGGGCAGGCTGCGCGACACGTTGACCGGCGCGACCACCTCCACATCGGCGTGAGCCGCCAGGTGTTCGACCCGGTTCTTGACGAACAACCCGTGGAGCGGCTTCCCCGGATTGGGGTAGAGGGTCGTGAACGACAGCACCCGCAGGCGGGGGGCGTCCCGTCCACCCTCCGGGCCGCGCACCGTCTCGGCCGCCCGGGTCAAATCCGGTTCTCCAGGAAACGCCGGCCCCAGCTCTCGAGCACGAGGATCGCCCACAGTTCGTAGGCGTAGTCCCGCACGCCGCTTTGGTGCTGTTGCCACATGTCCCGGACACCCGCCGGCTGCAGCAGGTTGTGCACGAAGGCGTCCTTGGCCAGCACCCGCTGCTCGAAGGCGGTCTTGAGACCATCGCGGAACCAGCGGGCCAGCGGGATCGAGAAGCCCATCTTCTTGCGATAAAGCGTGTCGTGGGGCAGCAGCGGTTCCAGCGCCTTCTTGAAGACGTACTTGCCCTCGCCGTCGTGGAGCTTGAGCCCCGACGGGATGGTCGCCGCGTACTCCATGAACTTGTGGTCCAGGATCGGCACCCGGACCTCGAGGGAATGGGCCATGCTGGCCCGGTCGACCTTGGTCAGGATGTCGTCGACCAGATAGGTCTTCATGTCGACGTACTGGATGCGGGTCAACGGATCCAGATCCCGCACCTTCTGGAAGTGCTCATCGAGCACCCCGGCGGGGTCGTAGCCGTTGATGCCGGAAAGCGGGCCGGTGTAGAGCTTCTGCTTCATCGCCGGCTTGAGCCAACTCATGCTGTGGAAGTAGCCCCGCGACGGAGTCAGCGACAGGTTGGTCAAGAGCGTCTTGGCCCGGAACATCTGGGGCAGCCAGTCCGCCTTGGGGTAGATCGCCCCCAAGGTGCCGAACAGCGGCCGCCGCAGCGCGCCCGGCATCAACCCGCGCAGCCGGTTCTCGAACACGTCGAAGCGGTAGCGCCGGTAGCCGGCGAAGTTCTCGTCGCCGCCGTCCCCCGACAGCGCCACGGTCACCCGCTCCCGCGCAACCTGGGAGACGTAGTAGGTCGGCACCATCGACGAATCGGCGAAGGGCTCGTCGTAGTACCAGCAGAGCTTGTCCAGGATGCCGGCGGCGTCGGCGTCGACCACCTTCTCGTAGGGGTCGGTGCCGAATTTCTCGGCGATCTGCCGGGCGTACTGCAGCTCGTCGAACTGGGCGTCGGAGAAACCGATGGACGCGGTGGCCACGG
>CAZBZH010000014.1:0-20098 GCA_964496265.1 uncultured Acidobacteriota bacterium
CCCTCCGTGAGGTCAGGGCTTCGAATGACGCTGGAGCCAGCCCTTGTAGGCGTCGGACTTGACGAAGCCGGCGTACTCCGGGACCTCACTCAGGTCGTGGAACTCCATCTCGAAGACCTGCTCCAGATGGATCAGCGCCGCCGCCGTGGCGTCGTAGTCCTCCTGGGCCATGGTCACGGTGATCAGGGTCCAGTGCGCGTCCATCATCGAGTCGTCGTTGGTCACCGCCTGCTCGATGGTCGAGCGCGCCCGGGTCAGGTCTCCCTGGTCGAACATCACGCTGGCCCGGATCACGTCGAGATACGGGTCGCCGCCGACCTGCGTGTCGACCCGGTCGATGCTGGCCAGGGATTCGGCGTGACGTCCCTTGAGCATGAAGTAGTCGATCGAAATCAGGTCCACCGCCGAAGAATCCGGGTAGAGCTTGCGGAACTCCTCCATGGTGGCGACGTAGGCCTTCTCGTCGGCCTCCATGGTCACGGCGAGCACCTGAAGCAGCACGGTCTTCAGGTTGGCGACGCTCGGAGGTAGTTCGGCGCGGATTGCGAGCACCTCTTTCGTGTTGCCCGCCGCCGCTGCCGCGTTGAGTTTCACGAGCTTGTTCATGCTCTTGACGTAGTCCCCTTCGCCACTGACCAACTTCTGCAGCAACCCCTTGGACTGCTCGACGGCAAGGGGGATCACCGCGGTACGCACCGACTGGGACACCAGTTCGCCGGTGGCGGCGTTGTTGAAGTCGACGAAACGAGGCTCTCCCGCGGCGTTGCGACCGAGGATCATGTCCAGGTAGTTCAACCCGGTCTCGCCGGTGAGCCGCAGCATTGCCCGGGGTTCGCCGCCCACCTCGTGCAGGTGGAGCGGGGTCAACGAGCCGCCCGCCTGGATCGCCGCGGCGATCGAGCCGAGCAGGCCATGAGGCTGCTTCGAGGTCTGGAGCAGCCCGGCGATGAACTGCCGGCGAGTGACCGGCTTGAGCGCGATCTCGCGAACACCCCGCTGGACCATCTGCTCCCAGTCCACCAGCTGATGCAGGGTGTCGATATCCCCCTCGTAGGCGGCCTGGACAAACGAATCGACCAGCTGGACCTGGGTGTCTTCATCGAGCTCCGCGGACAGCGCAGGCGCAACGGCCAGCAGCAACACGAGACCCAGCCCAATCAGGTAGCGACGCATCATCGTGGATTCTCCCCTGGGACGACGTACTGCCCCCAGTCTACCCAAAGAACAAGGCAACAAAGTCACGTTCCGGAATCTAAGGGGATTCGCCGCCGAAGCGCGAAGCGGTGAGGCGCGGAGGATCCCTCCCGATCCGCCAGCGCGCGCAGCAACGCCGAGCCACAGGATGGCGTCACGCTCGGACGTCTGAGGGGATTCGCCGCCGAAGCGAAGCGGAGGCGCCGAGAATCCCTCCATCTCCGCAGCGCGCGCACAGCGCGCGCTGGCGGAGAGGGAGGGATTCGAACCCTCGGTAGGTGTGACCCTACGCAGGTTTAGCAAACCTGTGCCTTAAGCCACTCGGCCACCTCTCCGGGCACGCTGTCTTCCCGCTTTTGGATCGCGGGAACCGGAGGATTCTAGCGCTTTCGACGGGTCCGTCAACAGGGGCCCGGGGACCCACGGCGTCGGCGCCACGCTTTTGCTATACTCCGCGATTCCGCGGCAGTACTGGGGTGTCGTCCAATGGCAGGACATGCGGCTCTGGACCGTAGAATCGGGGTTCGAATCCCTGCACCCCAGCCATCCCCCAGACCCCGCTGATCCAGTCCCGGACCCGCCCTAGCCCCGGCCCCGATCGGCCGCCAGAGCCTGCTCCAGCGCCGCCAGTCCGGCCCCCGGTTCCGGATCCCCATGAGCGGGACAGAGCACGTCAGGGGCCGGCTCCAGCAGCCGGCGCACGCTCTCCCGGCTGCGGGCCGGATCCTGCTGGTGGTCGTCGGGGACGAAGAAGAAGGTCTCCCGGCCCGCCCGCATCAGCAGATCCGCGATGAACAGCACCTTGCGGCCCCCGGGGCTGGTCCAGTCCAGCACGAAATGCGGCGAGGTCGGCCCCGGCCGCTCCAGCGCCCGGAGCCCACCGGGCAAGCTCGCCCCGTCGCCGTACCAGGCGTCCGGCCGGCCCTCGATCCGGGCACCGCTGGGCACCCAGACCGGCACCTCGAGCTCTCGCTGCAGGCGCCAGGCGGACCGCTGGTGGAAACCTCCGGTGATGCAGATCGCCTGCACCGGCCCGAGGGCCTCGGCCGCCTCGGGGGCCAGGGGCAGCGGATCGATCAGAATCGCCCCCTGGGGCCCGGCCACGGCGTAGGCCTCGCTGCGAAAGTCGATCCGCTCGTCGTGGATCGACCAGTGCCACAGCCCCGGCTCGAGCAAATCCAGGCGATCGGAACGGGTCATCGGCTCGGACAACGGGCACCTCTTCCCGCAGCGGCGTCATGACGCGCCGCCGGGGTCGGGATATGCTAGCTTGCGGACGGCCTCGCGGGACAGGCACCCTGCGAGGTAATTCCAGGACATTTCGGGGGGAACCGAATGGGTGACCGGGTAGCGCTGATCACGGGCTCGGGCGGCGAGATGGGGCACGGGGTGCCCCCCCGCCTGCGGGATCAGGGTTTCCGCATCGTGGCCCTCGACCTCTACGACCTGCCCGAGACCCTCGGCCGCCACTGCGTCGAGACCGTCCGCGGGGATATCCGCGACGAGGGGCTGATGGGCGACCTTGTCCAGCGTTTCGCCCCCGACTGCGTCTACCACCTGGCCGCCATGCTCTCCGCCCACTCCGAGGCCCACCCATTCATGGCCCACCAGGTCAACGTCGACGCCACCTGCAGCCTGCTGCGCCAGTGCGAGGAATCCGCCCGGGAGAAGGGTCGCCCGGTCCGCTTCCTGTTCCCCAGCAGCATCGCCGTCTACGGCATGCCCAACGCGGCGACCAAGGTCGAGGCCGGCGCCGTGGAGGAAAGCGACTGGAACCACCCCCGGGGTATGTACGGCTGCAACAAGCTCTACATCGAGTTGTTCGGCACCTTCCTCGGCCGCCGGGCCGGCAAGGCGGACGAGCCGGGCGTCGATTTCCGCTCGATCCGTTTCCCCGGCCTGATCAGCGCCGACACCCTGCCCACCGGCGGCACCACCGACTACGCTCCGGAGATGATCCACGCCGCGGCTCAGGGCAAACCCTACAGCTGCTTCGTCGACAAGGACTCCAGGCTGCCGTTCATGACGATGCCCGATGCGGTCCAGGCGTTGCTCGACCTGGCCGCGGCGCCCCCTGAGTCCCTTTCCACCCGGGTCTACAACATCCGCGGCTTCAGCCCCAGCCCCGCGGAGATCCGTCAACGGGTGCTGACCCACTTCCCCGACGCGGAGATCGGCTTCGATCCGGTTCCCTCGCGACAGGCGATCGTCGACTCCTGGCCCGCCGACGTCGATGACTCCCGGGCGCGCAGCGACTGGGGCCTCTCGCCCGAGCACGACCTGGCCGGAGCGATCGACAACTACCTCGTACCGGCGCTGCGCAAACGCTACAGCAGCGACTGAACCCCACTTAGTTCGAGTTTCCTACTGCGGCCTCTCGTGAGGTCTCGCTATAATTGCGCGGGTTGTCCGCTACGCAAGCAAGGAGGTCTGGAGAACCATGGCTAAAGCACGGTCCAAGAAGCGCCCGGCCAAGAAGGCTGCCAAGCGGAAGCCGGCGGCGCGCAAGACGGCGAAGAAGAAAACCGCCAAGAAAAAGGTCGCCAAACGCAAGGTGACCAAGAAGAAGACGGCCAAGAAGAAGGTCGCGAAGAAGAAGGCCACCAGGAAGGTGGCGCGCAAGACCGCCAAGAAGAAAGTAGCCAAGCGCAAGGTGGCCAAGAAGAAGACCACCAGGAAGAAAACCGCCCGCAAGGCCGCGCCGAAGAAGGCTACTAAGAAGAAAGCGGCTAAGAAGAAGGTCGCCAAGAAAGCGGCCAAGAAGAAGACGACCAAGCGCAAGGTGACGAAGAAGGCAGCCCCGAAGAAGGCCGCGCGCAAGAAGACCGCGCGCAAGGTCGCCCCGAAGAAGGCCGCGGCACGGAAGGCCCCCGCGCGGAAGGCGCCGGCCCGCAAGGCTGCCTCCCGCCGCACGCCGGCGCCGGAGAAGGCGATCAGCGTGGCCCCCAAGGCCGAGCCGGTCTCGCCGCCGCTCAAGGCCCGCAAGCCGCTGCAGCCCGAGCTGCTGACCCCGCCGCCGCGTCCGGTGGTCGATATGCCGGTACCGGTCTCGACCACCGCCCCGATCCGGCCCGACGACGTGATCAGCCCCCGGGAACGAGGCGGCAGCCTGCCCCCGATCGAGGACTAGCCACCCGCTAACCTGTTGCAATCAAAGGAAAAGGCCGGCAAAGCGCCGGCCTTTTTTCGTTCCGCCTCGCCGGCGTGCGTTGCCCGGCAGCCTAGAGCTTCCAGTGCTCCAGGTTGCGCTCGAGTCCCGCGATCTCGTCCACCGGCTCGCCGCCGGCGATGTGCCGGGTGCTGTAGACCACGATCAGCAGACTCAGGTAGAAGGCGGTCACCGTCCCGAGCACGAACAGCGGCGGTAGGTTCCCCACCGCCATCCGCGGCAGGAAGTCGGAGAAGTGCTGCACCATCTGCGGGTGCTCGGCCTGCCCCGGCAGCGGGTGCATCATCAGTTTGACGAACCAACCGCCGAGCATGATCAGGAAGATCCAGGCGAAGTTGCGCCGTAGCCGGAAGCCGACCGCCTCGAGGAAGGTGGTCTTGTACTTGGGCAGGTCGAGATCCATCGCGATCATCTCCTGCCAGGAGAGCATCGGCGATTCGAGCTGCCGGGTGACCACCGGGACGAGGAAGTTCTCCTCGAGCATGCGCACCCGCGCCCGATAGACCTCGAAGTAGCGGAAGCGCCGGGCCTCGATCATCAGGAACACCAGGATGATCAGGTTCGACAGCAGGATCACCACGTGGGGGTTGTCGATCGAGCTGAACGAGAAGGAGAGCATGCCCGCCGAGGTCAGCACCGCCCAGTTGGTCGTCGCGTCCAGCCGGTGCCGCCACGAGGTGGAGCGCCCCACCTCGCCACGATAGAAGTGCACCATGACGCTGAAGTATTCCTGTCGGGTGAGGTCGTAGTCCTCGAAGCGGGGCTTCTGCGGCTCGGGCGCCGGGGCGGCGTCCGGATGGGGCATCCCGCTCACTTGCTCGAGGCCAGCGCCTGATTGAGCACCCGGCGGACCGTTTCCACCTGCAGGGGCTTGGTCAGGATCCGATTGGGCAGCCCTTCGAGGAAGCGAACCGTGTCCTGGCGGACCATGTCCCCGGTGGCGAAGACGAAGCGCCGCAGCAGTTCCGGGCGCTCCTCGGCAACCAGTTCGTACAGCCGCTGGCCGTCCATCCGGGGCATGCGGATATCCGCCACCACCAGGTCGAACTCGGTGCCCTCGAGCCGCTGCCAGGCTTCCTCGCCATCCCGCGCCAGGATCACCTCGGCGCCGTCCTCCCGCAGAATCCGCGAGAACAGGTCGAGCACCACCGGCTCATCTTCGGCGACCAGGACCCGCATGCCGTGGAACGGGCTGTCGTCCTCCCGGGAGGGTGAGACCTCGTCCTCGATGACCTCGGCGATCGGCGCCCCGGAGATCGGGAGCGCGATCTCGAAACAGGCGCCCCGCTCGGTGTTGCGCACGAGGATCTCGCCACCGTGCTCCTGCAGGATGCCGTAGGAGAGGGACAGGCCCAGGCCGGTCCCCTCGCCGATCCCCTTGGTGGTAAAGAACGGATCGAAGATCTTGTCCCGCACCTCTTCGGAGACACCGGGACCGCTGTCCTCGATCTCCAGGCAGACCCGGCCGTTGCGCACCAGGGTGCGGGCGATCACCACACCGGGCTCCCCGGTCCCCTGAATCGCCTGCTCGGCGTTGTTCAGCAGATTGAGCACGACCTGCTCGATCTGGTGGTAGTCGAAGGAGGTCTGGGGCAGATGGGGATCGAGTTCCAGCTGGACCTCGACCCGGGCGGAGCGGAGTTGGTACTCCTTGAGCTCCAGCAGGCCCCGCAGGCAGTCGTTGAGGTCGTTCCACTTCTTCTCGGGCGGATGCTTGCGCGAGAAGGACAACAGGTTCATCACGATCTTCTGGCAGCGGCGCGCCGACACCAGAATGCGCTCCAGATCCCGCTCCTGGGAGGGGCTGGCCTCCTGGCGCAGCAGTTCGGCGTAGCCGACCACGCCGGAAAGCGGGTTGTTCAGTTCGTGGGCCACCCCGGCCACGACCTGGCCGAGGCTCGACAGACGCTCGGCCTGGACCAGGCTCCGTTCGGCCTGGCGCAGCCGGGTCACGTCGCGGCCGATCCAGACCTTGCCCGAGGTCTCGCCGCGGGCGTCGTGGAGCGGAGCGGTGATCAGGTCCATCTCGAGCTGGCCGTCGGCCCCCTCGATCCGTACCTCGGAGCGCTCGATCCCCTCCTCGCCGGAGAGGGCCTCGGGGCCCCGCTTACATTCCATCGGAATCACGTCGGTCAGCCGGCGGCCGACCACCGTCTCGGAAGAGAGGCCGATCAGCCGTTCGGCGCCGTGGTTGAACTCCCGGATGCTCCCCGCGGTGTCGGTGGCCACGATCAGGTCGGGGCTGCCGTCGAGGATGCTGCGCAGGGTTTCGCCGGTCGCGCGGAGCTTCTCCGCCTCGTCGGCGACATCCCGGTACAGCAGCGCGTTCTTCAGCGCGTTGGCCGAGGCGCCCGCCGCCACCTTGCAGAAGCGGATCTCCGCCGGGGTGAACGGGGTCTCGCGCCGGGTGCGCAGGAACAGGCAGCCCAGCACCTCGCGCCCGAACATCAGGGGCAGCACCAGCACGGCGCGGTAGCCCTTCTCCAGGAGCACGTCCCGCACCGGCTCGACCACCGGGTCGCTCTGGACGTCGTCGATCACCACCGGCTCCCGGGTTTCCAGGGCCTTGCGGATCTCGGGATACTTGTCGATCTCGATCTCGAGCATGTCGACGTCGGGCCGGTCGCTGGAGGCGACGACGAAGCCGTGCTCGTGAGAATCCTCGGCCAGCAGGATCGAGCAGCTGCGACTCCCGGCGAGCTTGCCCACCCAGTTGACGATCTGGGTCATCACCTGCTTGAGGTCGAGACTGCGGGTCACCGTGTCGGTGATCTCAAGCAGGGCCCAGAGCTGGGCGCTCTCCCTACGGGCCCGGGCCACCAGGGTGGTCTCTCCGGAGATCCGCTCACCGAGCGCCCCGAAGTAGAAGCCGGCGGCGACGATGGTCAGCGCCGGCGTCATCACTCCGGCCAGCAGGTCCTGACCCGACAGGCTGAAGCTGCCGAAACCGCTGACCAGGTAGACCGCCAGGGCCACCAGCACCGCCGCCAGGGCCTTGCTGCGGTCGCCCATCAGCCCGGCGAACAGCACCAGCCCGAAGAGGGACACCGCCAGCACCGTGGACGCCGGGGTCACGGCCAGCACTCCTGCCAGCAGCAGGGCATCGACCAGGAACAGGTTCTTCTCGAATCGTCCGGGCTCGACCCGGGCGCGGGGCATGAAGTGGATCGCCGTGGCGGCGACCAGAGGCATCAGGACCGCGAGTATGGCCCGGGCCGGACTGACGGCGGAGACCCCGCCGGTGACCGCGAGCATGGACAGGAATAGCCATCGTGTCGGATAGACCAGTCGGGTCGCCGGCACATCCCAGAATCTCACCCAGTCCTCCCCAGCAGTCGTTCGGCCATCGGAACACCCCGCACTACAAGGACTTGGGGCGTCCCAGGAGGCGGAATATTGGGCCGGGTCCACAGGGGGTCAAGCTGCCTTGACAGGAAGGCTTCGGGCAGCCAAAATCTCGAGGTTGTAATCTTGGGGCTATCGTCTAGGGGTTAGGACGGGTGGTTCTCAGCCACCAAACCGGGGTTCGAATCCCCGTAGCCCTACCAACCCACTCCAGCGCGAACGTCGATCAGGCCGATTCTTCGGGCCCAGTAGCGCCTGCGGGCTCACCCACCGGCGGGCAGACGATGATGTCCAGGTGGGTCGGGAAGCGGGTGTCGGGGCAGATCCGGGTCAGGATGCTGAGCACGTTGCGGCGCACGTCGTCCACCCGGTCGGTGGTCATCCGGTCTTCCACCAGCTTGCCCACATAGCTGTCCTCGCCGATGCGGCAGATGGTGAGGAAGTCGGAGCTCTCCTCGGAGACGTAGCGTTTGTCGGCTCCCTGGAGGTACTGCAGCTGGCGCTTCAGCGAGCCGTCCATCTTGAAGCCGACGAACAGCCGGTGCCGATCCAATAGCTCGAGCAAGATCTCTCCCTAGGCGAAGGCCCAGCTTACCCCAAGAACGTCCCGCATCCCAGAAACCGCCGGGGCCGGCTAGGCCGGCTTCCCACCGACAAGGCCCAGGACCTCTTCGGTCTTGGCCGCCAGCAGACCGCGGTCTCCGCGGGTTTCCACGTTGAGCCGGATCAGCGGCTCGGTGTTGGACATCCGAAGATTGAACCGCCAGTTGTCGAAGTCCAGCCCGACGCCGTCGGTCTCGTCGACCCGCAGGGCGCTGCCGGCGTAATGGGCCTTGACCTGTTCCAGCACCGCCCGGGCGTCTTCCACCCGGCGGTTGATCTCGCCGCTGGCCGGGAAACGCTCGACACGCTCGCCGACCAGGTCGGCCAGGGACTTGCCGGTCACGGCGATCAGTTCGGCCACCAGCATCCAGGGGATCATCCCGCTGTCGCAGTAGGAGAACTCGCGGAAGAAGTGGTGGGCCGACATCTCACCGCCGTAGGCGGCATCCTCGCGGCGCATGACCTCCTTGATGAAGGCGTGGCCGCTCTTGCACTGGTACGGGCGTCCGCCCGCCTGCTCGACGATCTCGACGGTGTTCCAGGTCATCCGCGGGTCGTAGATGATCGTGGCGCCGGGGTGGCGGTCCAGCACCCGCTGGGCCAGCAGCCCCACGATGTAGTAGCCCTCGATGAACTCCCCGTTCTCATCGAACAGGAAGCAGCGGTCATAGTCGCCGTCCCAGGCGATGCCGAAATCCGCCTTCTCGCGGCGCACCGCGTCGACGGTCGCCTGGCGGTTGTCGGGCAGCAGCGGGTTGGGAATGCCGTTGGGGAAGTTGCCGTCGGGTTCGTGGTGAATCTTGATGAACTCGAAGGGCAGGTGCGGCTCGAGCAGGTCGATGATCGCCCCGGCGCCGCCGTTGCCGGCGTTGACCACGATCTTGAGCGGCTTGAGCTTGTCCCGGTCGATGTAGGTCAGCAGGTGCTCGATGTAGGCGGCGTGGATGTCGACGCTCTCCCGCTTGCCCTCTCCGCCGGCCGGCGCGTACTCGCCGGTCAGGATGATCTGCTCGATGTCCTTGAGCCCGGTGTCGCTGCTGATCGGCTTCGACTCCTCACGCACCAGCTTGAGCCCGTTGTAATCGGCGGGGTTGTGGCTGGCGGTGACCATCACGCCTCCGTCCAGCTTCAGGTGCGCCGTGGCGAAGTAGACCATCTCGGTGCCGCCCCGGCCGATATCGACCACGTCGACGCCCGACGCCTGGAGTCCCTTGCACAGGGCCTCGGCGAACTCGGGGCTCGACAGCCGGATGTCGTGGCCGACGGCGATGCGCTTCGGCTTGAGGAAGGTGGCCAGGCCGCGACCGATGTTGGTCACCAGCTCCGGATTGAGTTGATCCGGCACCCGTCCCCGGATGTCGTAGGCCTTGAAACTCGCGAGCTTGTCCTGTGCCATGGTTCCCCCGTTTCTGAGCGGAACTGGACCTTATCAAACCCCCAAGCCAGATCAAGCCTGGGTTCGTCACATCCCCGCGACATGCTGAAAACCGGCCTCCGGGCCCCCGGCTGGTGAGCCCCCCGGGGCAAGCGATATCCTGTGGCTCCTGGAGGAAATCAAGCATGAGCGACGAGACGAAACGGCGAATCGAACGAGACACCATGGGCGAGATGGAAGTGCCCGCCGAGGCCTACTACGGGGCCTCGACCCAGCGGGCGGTCCTCAATTTCCCGGTCTCCGGGCAGCGCATGCCCGGCCGGTTCGTCCGGGCCATCGGGCTGATCAAGTGGGGCGCCGCCCGGGCCAACCTGGAGTTGGGGGCGCTGACCGAGGAACGGGCCAACGCCATCGAACAGGCCGCCCGGGAGGTCTTCGAGGGCAAACTCGACGACCACTTCGTCGTCGACGTGTTCCAGACCGGTTCCGGCACCTCGACCAACATGAACGCCAACGAGGTCATCGCCAACCGGGCGGCGGAGCTCATGGGCGGCGGCCGCGGATCCCGGGATCTGGTCCACCCCAACGATCACGTCAACTGGGGCCAGTCGAGCAACGACGTGATCCCCACCTCGCTGCACCTGGCCGCCCTGCTGGCGATCCACGAGGAGCTGCGTCCTGCCGCCGAGCTGCTGCACCGTGAACTCGAGGCCAAGGCCGAGGCGTTCTGGGACACGATCAAGACCGGCCGGACCCACCTGCAGGACGCCACGCCGATCCGCATGGGTCAGGTCTTCCGCGGCTACGCCGGCCAGCTCGAGCGTGGCCTCAAGCGAATCGACCAGGCGGTCGCCGAGCTGCAGGAGGTCGCCCTGGGGGGCACCGCTGTCGGCACCGGAATCAACACCGACGCCCGCTTCTCCGCCCGGGTCTGCGAGCTGGTCTCCGCCGAGGCCGGGGTGACCATCCGCGAGAGTGAGAACCATTTCCAGGCCCAGGCGACCCTGGACTCGGCGGTGGCGGCCTCGGGCGCCCTGCGCACCCTGGCGGTGAGTTTGATGAAGATCGCCAACGACATTCGCCTGCTGGGTTCCGGCCCCCGCTGCGGCCTGGGCGAACTGAAGATCCCGGAGATCCAGCCGGGTAGCTCGATCATGCCGGGTAAGGTCAATCCGGTGATCGCCGAGTCGGCAATCCAGGCGGCGGCCCAGTGCGTGGCCCATGACCTGGCCCTGGTGCAGAGCGGTCAGTGGAGTGTGTTCGAACTCAACACCATGCTGCCGCTGGCGGCCCACAACCTGGTCGGCAACATCGAGCTGTTGGCGGCGAGCTGCCGCAACTTCGCCGAACGCTGCGTGCGCGGCCTCGAGGCCACCGAGCGCGGACCCGAGTCGGTGGAGCAGAGCCTGTCGACGGTCACCGGCCTGGTGCCGCTGATCGGCTACGACAAGTCGGCGGCGATCGCCAAGGAGGCGGCCAAGACCGGCCGCACCGTGCGGGAGGTCGCCCGGGAGACCACCGACCTGACCGAGGAGCAACTGACCGAGGGGCTCGACCCGTTCAAGATGACCCGCCCGACCTAGGCGGCCGCAGGTCCCCCGCGCGGGACACCCCCGTGCGGGGCCCTAGAACGGGAACAGCTGGGGAATCAGGAAGGTCGCGGCCAACCAGTACATCACGGCCAGCGGCGCGCCGACCCGGAAGAAGTCGCTGAAGCGGTAGCCGCCCGGTCCGTAGACCAGCAGGTTTGTCTGGTAGCCGATGGGGGTGTAGAACGCCGCCGAGGCGGCGAAGGTCAGCGCGATCAGGAACGGCCGCGGGCTGACCTGCATTTCCCCGGCGCAGACGATGGCAAGGGGCGCCAGCAGCGCCGCCGTGGCGGTGTTGGACATCACGCCGGTGAGGCCGAGCGCCATCAGGAAGAACGCCCCGAGCACCGCGGTCGGGCCGAAGTCGCCGACGAGCCACAGCACACCGTTGACCGCCGACGCCGCCGCGCCGGATTCTTCCAGCGCCACCCCGACCGGGATCAATCCCGCCAGGAGGAAGACGACCCGCCAGTCGACATCCCGGTAGACCATGCGCGCCGGCAGGCTGCCGGTCAGCACCATGGCGACCGAGCCCATCACCGCCGCCGAAGAGATCGGGTAGAGCTCGAGAGCGGCCACGGCGACGACACCGACCACGATGCCGATGGCGGTCAGCGCCGCGCGGGGGTTGATCACCGGCAGCTCGAGCTCCTGCAGGACGACGAACTCCGAGTGCTGCTCGAGCTTCGGGATGTTGTGGCGATGGGCCAGCAGCAGTAACTCGTCACCGGTACGCAGCCGCACCCGGCCGATCTTCTCGCGGATATCCGAGCCGTGGCGGCGGATCGCCAGCGCCGTGGCGCCGAAGCGGCGACGGAAGTCGAGCCCCTTGAGCGAGCGGCCGTCCAGCACCGAGTTGGGCGAGATGACCACCTCGATCAGGGCGGAATCGGCGGAGTTGAGGTCGGCGTCATCGGGGTGTCGCCCGGGCTTGACCCCGAGCCCGGCCGAATCCCGCAGGCGCACCAGGGCGGCGGCCGGCGCCTTGACCAGCAGGACATCCCCTTCCTGGAGGATCTGCTGCTCGCCGGGCAGGCCCATCATCTCCGAGCCGCGGATCAGGCTCAGCACCTCCAGGTCGTAACGTTCCCCGAGGCGGGCCTCCCGCAGGGACTTGCCGGCCAGGGAGGTCCCGGGGAGCAGCACCACCTCGCTCAGGTAGCGGTTGAGGTGGAAGCCCTCGGTCATGCTCTGGGGCTGAACCCGTTCCGGAATCAGCCGGTGCCCCAGCACCAGCATGTAGGCGCCGCCGGCGAGAAACAGCACCACGCCCAGGTTGGAGAACTCGAACATGCCGAAGGGTTGCTGGCCGCTCTTCTCGGCCAGGGAGCTGACGAGGATGTTGGTCGAGGTGCCGATCAGGGTGCAGGTTCCGCCCATCATGGCGAAGAACGAGAGCCCGAGCAGCACCCGGCTGGGGCTGATGCCCCGGTCGTTACAGGCCCGTAGCGCGATGGGCAGGAAGATCGCCACCGCCGCGGTGTTGTTGATGAAGGCCGAGACCGGCCCGATGATCACCGCCATCAGCAACATCAACCCCAGCGGGTTGGACGGCCCGTACTTGAGCAGGCGGTCGCCGATGAACTGCACCACGCCGCTGGCCTGAAGCCCGGCGCTCAGCACGAACATGCAGGCCACGGTGACCGTGGCCGCGTTGGAGAACCCGGAGAGGGCCTGGTCCGGCGTGACCACGCGGAACGCCACCAGCACCGCGAGGGTCAGCATCGCGACGAGGTCGGCACGCAGCCGCTCGGTCACCAAGAGGAACATGGCGACCGCCAGCACACCCAGCACCAGGATGGCGTCGTTGCCCAAGAAGACTCCTGTTCCGCCGAGTCCGCCGGCGAAGCAGGAATTCTACTTGACCGCTAGAGATTCGTGACGCCTCGAATTACCCGGCCCCGGGCGGGGCCGGAAGGAGGATCAGGCCTGGACGACCACCGGCCTGGGGCGGATCAGCCGGATGAACAGCACCAGGATGCCACCCAGCAGCAGCAGGGGCAGCAGCGGCACCAGCACCACCCCGACCACCAGGGCCAACACCGCCAGCAGTGCCGAGAGAGCGGCCGCGAGCACCCCGCCGAGGACCCCGAAGAGGGCCCCCACCAGCTTGAAAGGCAGCAGAATCAGGCGGATAGCCAGTTTGGCCAGGAAGGTCAGCAGCAGCACGGGCAGCAGGATCAACCCGCCCAGGATCACGATCGTCGCCAGGATTTCCATTCGATTTCTCCCCGGGGCCGGTCCTCGCCGCGGCCCGCCGTCATCAGGGGGAACGGCCGAGGGGCCCGGATGGTTCCCGGGGAAATTCAGCCGCGGACGATCGAGGGCCGGGCGTTTCGATTCGACAACTGGACCCGGTTGCGTCCGTCGTGTTTGGCCCGGTAGAGCGCCTCGTCGGCGGCCTCGATGACCGAATCGGCGTCATCGCCGTGCTCGGGGAAGGAGGCGACCCCGATGCTGACGGTCACCGGCCTGGGCAAACTTTCCCGGGTGGATTCGGCAACCCGCCGACGGATGCGTTCGGCGGTATAGACCGCCTCCGAGGGGCCGGTCTCGGGGAGCATCAACAGGAACTCCTCCCCTCCCCAGCGGGCGGCGTAGTCACTGTTGCGTAGGCACTCGCGGTAGACCTCGGAGACATGCACCAGCGCCTCGTCTCCCACCGGGTGTCCGTAGCTGTCGTTGTAGGCCTTGAAGTGATCGATGTCGATCATCAACACCGCCAGCTCGTGGCCGTAGCGCCGGGCGCGAGAAAGCTCCTGCACCAGAATCTCGGACAGATACTTGCGCGCGAACAAACCGGTCAGCCCGTCGGTGATCGACAGGGCGTGCAGCCGCCGATTCTTCTCCTGAAGCGCCCGGTTCTTCGCCGCCAGTTCGTCCTGGGTTTCGCGCAGCCGTTCCACCATGTCGTTGAACACCCGGGTCAGGTACCCGGTCTCGTTGCGCGAGGTCACCGGAAGCTGTACGTCGAAGTCGCCGCGGGCCACCGCCTCGGCACCGGCGGTAAGACGGCGCAACGGGCGCACCAGCATGATCGACAGCATGTAGGCCACCGCCCCGACCACGGCGAGCATGATCGCCGTGATCACCACCACCGACCAGCGCAGGCGGGCGAGCTCGGCGTAGGCCACCGCCTGCTCCCGCTCGGCCACGACTCCCCAGCCGGCCAGGGTCACCGGCCGCACCATCCCGATCACCCGGGTGCCGCGAATCCCGACGAAGCGGTGCTGCCGGGCCTCCTCGGCAAACAGGAGCTCGGCCGCGGCAGCGTCCAGACGCAACTGCCTGGAATCGTCTCCAGGCAACCCCGACGTGGAGATCACGTAGCCGGACTCGTAGGCCAGATAGAGTTCGGTGCCCTCCCGGGACTCGAGCGCCGCCAGAATCCGCTGCACCACCTGGAAGTCCATGCTGGCCACGAGCAGGCCGGTCCTGCCGGCCTCGCCCTGGACCGGTTCCGCCATCATCAACGTCAGCGAGCCGTCTCCCACGTTCAGGGTCGGCTCACCGACCAGCGGCCCATCGGAGTCGGCACGCAGCCAGTGCTCGGGAATGCGGTCGGCCAGAGGTTCCCCCGAGGTCGAGGCAAGTTCCTCGCCGTCGGGCCCCAGCATCCAGAGCGCTCGTTGCTCCGGGTTGCGGTGGCTGACCTCGGCGAGCGCCCGGAGCAATGCCTGGTCGTCGGAGGGATCCTGCCGGGCGAGCTCCGCCGCACCGGCGCTCAACTCGTAGGAGCGGCTGCTGAGCCACAGATCGATCTCGAGGGTGCTGTGATCGGTGATGCGCCGCAGCTCTTCGGTGATGCGTGCTTCAACCAGTTGCCGGGAGCTGTCGTAGTAGAGCCAGCCCATGGTCAGCGACGGGATCAGCGTCGCGGCCAGTGAGAACACCAGCAGCTTGCGCCAGATGCCCCGAACCGCGATGCGGTCGAAGAAGGTCGCAACCGAGGATTCCAGCTTCAAAAGGATTCTCCGCGCGGGGGGCGCGGTACGGATCGGAGAAACCCGGCCGGGTTACCTCCGATACCCCCACATGCGGAGCAAAAGATGGGTCCCGGCGGAGGCTCTGGTCAAGCGCACGAGGCGCGAAGGAGCCCGATCTGGCGGCGGATCTCCGCGCCGGCGGTGCCGCCGCGGGAGGTGCGGCGCTCGGCGGCGGCCCGGGGGTCGATCCAGAGCTCCGGGTCCGCCTCGGCGAGCAGCGGATGAAACTCGGCGGCAGCCTGGGGGGTGAGCCTGGAGAGATCGATCCCCTGCTCGTCGCAGTGCCGCACGATGCGGCCCGAGACCTCGTGCCCCTCGCGGAAGGGCACGCCGCGGGAGGCCAGCCAGTCCGCCACCTCGGTGGCCAGACTGAAGTCTCCGCGCAGCTCCTGTTCGAACCGCTCCCGGTGGAAGCGGAGGGTGCTCCACACGCCGGTGGCGATCCGCACCGACTCCCGGGTGCCGGAGACCACCTGGAACAACAGCTCCCGGGTCTCCTGGAGATCCCGGTTGTAGGCCATCGGCAGAGCCCGGCAGAGGCTCAACAGGCCGGTGACGCCGGCCTGGATCCGGGCCGAACGGCCGCGCAGCAGCTCGGCGGCGTCGGGATTGCGCTTCTGCGGCATGATGCTGGAACCGGTGGCGTAGCGCTCCGACAGACGCACGAAGCCGAACTCCGTCGACGACCAGAGCACCAGCTCCTCGGCCATCCGCGAGAGATGCCCGGCGACGATGGCGCAGAGCGCCGCGACCTCCTGCTCGTGATCCCGGGCGGCGACCGCATCCATCGCGTTCTCGACCATCCCCGCGAAGCCCAGCAGCTCGGTGGTGCGCTCGCGGCGGATCGGATGGGGCGTCCCGGCCATGGCGCAGGCGCCCAACGGGTTGAGGTCGATGCGGGTCAGCGCGTCAGCCACCCGCTGCCGGTCCCGGGACACCGGCCAGGCATGGGCCAGCAGCAGATGTCCCAGCAGAATCGGCTGGCCCCGCTGAAGATGGGTGTAGCCGGCCATCAACACGTCGCCGTCGGCCTCGGCCCGGTCCAGCAGCGCCGTGAGCAGCTCTCCCAGCTCGGCGGAGAGCGCCTGCAGATTACGGCGTAGCCACAGGCGCACATCGGTCGCGACCTGATCGTTTCGGGAGCGGGCGGTGTGAACCTTCTTCGCCGGTTCACCCAGGCGCTCGACCAACCGGGCCTCGACGGCCATGTGGATATCTTCCAGTTCGTCGCCGGGGACCCAGCTACCGTCCCGCAGCTCGGCGCGCACCTGTTCCAACCCTTCGAGTAATCGAGAGGCCTCGTCCTCGGCCAACATCCCGGCCTCGGCCAGCATGGTCACGTGGGCCCGGGTGCCGTCGATGTCCTCGTCGAGCATCTCCAGGTCGATCTCGATCGACGAGGAGAACCGCTGCATATCGTCGCCGGTGGGTTCGCCGAAGCGCCCGCGCAACTTGCTCATGACCGCCCTTCTTCGCCTCCGAGAGCCCGGTTCGGGACTCTAGGGACAAACGCCGTTGACCGTGCGCTCGTTGCCGCCGCTGTCCGGTCCGAGGCCACCCTCGAAGTCGCTCTCGACCTCGATCTCGTTGATCACCTCGGTCTTCAGCCCGACGGCGCTGACCAGATAGAACAGCACCTCGTCCTCGACGAACCCGGGGCGCCCGGCGTCGTAGAGATCGGTACTCGCGACGGCCGAGGCGAGGCACGAGGGGGGCGTGTAGAAGCTGTCGCCGGCGAAACGAGCGGACAGGAGCGCCCCGCGGTAGACGTTGTAGGTCTGCACCGGGTAGAGCTGCAGCATCATGTCCACCGTCTCGGGCACGTCGGACTCCGCCAGCCAGCGCAGCCGGTCCCCCGCGGGGCGACCGAGCACCACGATCCCGTCGTCGAGATCGCAGGCATCCCCCTCACCGTCGGCGTCGCCGTCGGCCTGGGTCCCGTTGGCCCGGTCGGGGCAGTTGTCGGTGAGATCGTCGACCCCGTCGCCATCCCGGTCGGTATCGGCAGCGTTGTCGAGGCCGTCGCCGTCGATGTCGCTGTCGCAGGCATCCCCTTCGCCGTCTCCGTCGACGTCGAACTGGGTCACGTTGGCCGTCGCCGGGCAGTTGTCGCCGGCATCGCCGATGCCGTCGCCGTCACCGTCGGCCTGGTCCATGTTGGCCGCCCGCGGCGCATTGTCCACGTCGCCGCAGACGCCGTCGCCGTCGCTGTCGTTGGCCGGATCCAGCGGGCAGGCGTCGCAGGCGTCGGCGATCCCGTCCCCATCGGAATCACCGGAGGCGGTGTTGTTGGCCGCGCGGCAGGCGGGCCCGCCGCCGACACCATCGCCCAGGTAGACCTCGACCTCGTCGACGGCGCACTCGAGGACCCGCAGCTGCGGCGAACTGGTCGGCGAGTCGGCGACGAAGCGGAGCTGGATCTGCCCATTGGCCGGCATGCCCATCTCATCCAGGCCGGGATCGGAGAGATCGATCAGCGAGCCGAGATCGAAGCTCGCCCGGTTCCAGGCCGCCGCCTCGTCGCTGATCGATTCCAGCACCGTCCAGGTGGTGCCGCCGTCGTTGGACACCTCCGCCTGGCAGGTGCCTCCGGCGAACAGCCCCGCCTGGTTGGAGGCCCAGCGGCGGAAGCTCAGCGAAACGGTCTGCTGCGGACGGCTGACCAGGGTCGGCGATCCGAGCACCGTGATGCCCTCGTCGACGTCGTCCAGATCGAGGTCGTTGGGGTCGGCGCCGTCGTTGCCGGTCACGAAGGCGCTGCCGCTGCCCGAAGCATCGACGCCCGGCTGCACCGTACCCTCGGCGCCCACCGGGCCGGTGCCGTTGGGCATGCCCCGTTCCCAGATACCGCCGGTTGCGGTACCGTCCGCCTGGACCATCCAGCCGCCGGCATCGATATCGAAGTCCTCGGCCGACGCCGCCGGGTCCAGCTCCAGGAACACCTGGGTCGACCCGGTCAGCTCGAGCGCCAGTTCGCCGTGGGCGAAACCGAAGCGGTCCGCCAACAGCAACTGCCGGCCAATCGGCGCGCCGGTCAGGGTGAAGTCTCCGTTGGCATCGGTCACCGCGGAGATTGCTCCGCCCTGGAGCGTGATCGTCACCCCCTCGACGCCGGTGCCGGTCACCCCGTCGCAACCTCCGGTACCCGCCTCGCAGATGCGTCCACTCAGGGTCACCCGATCGAGTGGCTCCAGTTGGACATCGAAGTCCAGCCGTCCGCCCAGGGGCATGCTGCCGGCATCGACCACCGTGGGGCGGTAGCCCCAGGCCGAAACCCGCATGCGCACCGGGCCCTCGGGCGCGTAGATCCCGTAGGTGCCTTCATCCCGCAGATTGGTGTGGATCGTATCGGCGATGGAGAAGGCCTCGCTGCCGTCGTCCAGCAGGATCCGCGCTCCGGCGATGCCGCAACTCCCGCTGCAGCCCATCTCACTCACCACCCCCGAGAGGGTGCCGCCGGTGGCGTTGTAACGGGCCACGGTCAGGCCGGAGACCGAGTCGACCAGGTAGACCTGATTGACCGGATCGCCGTTCTCGTCCCGCACGAAGGGATACACGCCGACGGCGCCGGAGAAACCACTTTCCCCGGTGGGGAAGGTGTCGATCGCGGCCAGCACCACCGGCGCCTGAGGCCGGTGGAAGTCGACCAGGAAGAAGCCCAGGCCGTAGTGGGAGACCCAGACGTTGTCGTCGTTATCGACCACCACGTTGTTGACCGAGGCTTCGGGGTTCGGCTGAAAACGTCCGATCAGTTCGGGCATCGCCGGGTCGGAGATGTCGTAGACCGCGACGAACCCGCCGTCACTCTGCTCACTGGTGTAGAGCCGCGTGCGGTCGGCATTGGGCCAGGCGTTGTTGGTCGCGTCCCCCGGCGTGGTCGTCTGCGAGCGGGTCACCGCGTCGATGGTATCCAGCGCCGGCGGCGTGCCGGGCACGGGCACCCGGTCGGCGATCTCGATCTGGCCGTCGTTGACCTGGGAGAGGAACACCTGGTTCGGATCGGCGAACACATCGTGGGCGAAGCGGTCGGTCGTCTGGCCGGTCACGTCGCAGGGCAACGCCGGGCCGCATTCCGGATCGGTCGACTCGGCCAGGCTGAGCACCCGGGTGCCGTTGTCGGTCCCGGCGACCCACAGCTCCATGGTCGTGGTGTCGAGGAACAGGTTCTGTCCCCGGCGCAGGGTCTCGTTGAAGTCGGGCTCGGTGGTCGGGAACAGCGGTACCGCCATGTTGACCACCTGGATGCCGACGTCTCCACTTCCCCCGCCGATGATGTAGAGGTATCCACCCTGGTCGCCGAGCTCCAGCGCCTTGACGTCACGGGCGGCGTTGAACGGCCCGGTGAAGTCCTGGATCTCGTCGGGCAGGCTCGGGTCGGTCACGTCGATCAACAGCGCGCCCGAGGAATAGGTCACCAGCGCCAGATCGGTTCGCTCCATCTCCTCGCTGGAGGTATCGACGCCGGAGAAACCCCAGGCGTCGATGTAGCGGAAGCCGGCGCGCGGGTTGAGCACGCCGATGATCTCCAGGCGGTCGGAGGGCACCGACGAGGCGCTGACCGCCTGGGGCCGGGGCGGCGCCGTGGGTAGTTCACCCGGCTCGAGGGTCAGATCGAGGCTGAGCCCCGCCCCGCGGGTCGAGCTGCCCTCGAGCCCTCCTTCCAGCACCAGCTCCAGGGAGAGCGGACCGCCGGAAGCGGGCCAGGGCAGGTCGGCGCCGTAGGACGGCCCCCGGTCGGACATGCGGAAATCGAGCACGCCCTGCCGCACCGCGCCCGAGCCGTCGACCAGCCGGTAGCGCACGTCCAGGAGGGGTACGTAGGAGCCGGACCGCGGAG
>CAZBZH010000015.1:0-19957 GCA_964496265.1 uncultured Acidobacteriota bacterium
CAGGAGCGGCCGAGGGTCTGCTGCCAGGCCAGGCCCACCCGCCACTCATCGGAACGCTCGAGTTCCGGGGTCACCAGGTCCGCGTCGGGAGTCGAACCGGCTCCGATCGACGCGGTCCAGTGAGACTCCACATCCTTGCCGAACAGGCGAGCCGAAAGCGTCGCCGAGGTCTCGTCGCCCGAGTCCCGGTCGGCGTAGAACGGCCGCAGCCAGATGAACCAGTTGCCCCGGTACATGCCGATGGTGCCGGTGTAGAGCGTGATGGTGTCGACCCGGAAATCCAGGTACCGCACGCCGACCGAAGCCTCGAAGTCCCGCGAGAACGGGAAGAAATACTCGGCGCCGTAGCGCTGCTCGGGGAACACCGGCGAATCGGAGTAGCCGGCGTTGAAGTAGAAGTAGCCGGGACCGGCCCGGCGATAGACATCCACCTCGTACTGCTCGGCGTTCATCGAGAAGCGGTCGGCGAGGGTCACCCGGCCGGTGACGGAACCACCGCGGAAGCGGCCCTGGAGCTGGAGCACCAGGTCGTACCAGTCGTCGATGTCGTTGAAGCTCTCGAACGCGATGTCGGCGGAGAACTTGTAGCGCGGATAGCGCAGGAACAGCCGCTGCTGCAGATCCTGCGCCTGCTCCCAGTCGGGGCGCTCGATCAACACCAGGCGGACGTCTTCCAGCGCCTCTCGCCCGTAGCCCAGATCTTCCAGCGCCAGCGCCCGGCGGAACAGCAGGTCGGGATAGTTGGGATGACGCTTCAGCGCCTTGTCCGCCTGCAGCACCGCCTCGAACCAGGCATGGGCCTGGAGCTCGACGTCGATCCGCCCCAGCAGGGCGTCGAGACGGTAGGGGTCTTCCTGCAGCACCCGGTCGAACTCGGTGCGGGCGTCGGCCAGCTGGCGATCCCAGAGGTGTAGCCGCGCCAGGTACAGCCTCACGTCCAGGTAGCCGGGCGCCTCGGCCAGGATCTCCTTGCAGATCTTGCGCGCTTCGCCGTGACGGCCGGCGCGGCCGGCCTCCAGGGCCTCCTCGAACATCACGTCCACGTCGGCCAGCACCGCCCCCAGCGCGACGAGGAAACAGACACAACAGAGGATGAACCGCTTCATGGCGTCGGCTCCGCGGTTTCGGCGCTGCCGTCGGACTGCTTGAAGCCCGAGCGCTGGATCTCACCCCAGCCGCCCCGGGCCCAGAGAATGTCGAAGAAGGCCTTGACCTTGAACAGCGCCAGCAGCTGCCGGTAACCGAAGTTCTCGAGGATGCTGAACACCACGAGCTTGGTCAGGTCGAGCCAACTCGGGTAGCGGCGGAACGACAGCTCTTCGAGCAGCACCGCGGCGATCGAGAGGAAGGTGCCGTACAGAACCGACACCGCCAGGAACAACAGGAAGAACTCGGTATTGAGCAACCCGAGCAGATACGAGACCACCACCGAGATGTAACCCAGCACCTCGATGATCGGCCCCAACAGCTCGAAGATCACGAAGTACGGGAAGCTGAACAGCCCCAGCACCCGGTAGCGCGGGTTGAACATCAAGCCCCGGTTGTGCCACAGCGCGTGGACCATGCCTCGATGCCAGCGGCTCCGCTGGCGCATCAGGTCGCGCAGCCGTTCCGGAGCCTCGGTCCAGCAGACCGGGTCGGGCACGAACACCACCCGGTACTTGCGCTTGTTCTGGCGCATGTGCCGGTGCAGACGCACCACCAGGTCGAGATCCTCGGTGACCGTCTCCCGGGAGTAGCCCCCGATCTCGATCACCTCCTGCTTGCGGTAGATGCCGAAGGCGCCGGAGATGATCAGCAGCGCGCGCAGCACACTCCAGCCGACGCGGCCGGTGAGGAACGCCCGCAGGTACTCGACGACCTGCAGGATCGGCAGCATCTTGTCGGGCAGCTCGATGTGCACCACCCGCCCGTCCTGCACCCGGCAGCCGTTGGCGATGCGCACGATGCCGCCGGCGGCGACCGTCTCCTGGGGCGCCTCCATGAACGGCTTGACCACTCGCAGCAGCGCGTTGTCCTCGATCACCGAGTCGGCGTCGAAGGAACAGAACAGCGGATAGCGGCTGAGGTTGATCCCGGCGTTGAGGGCATCGGACTTGCCGCCGCGTTCCTTGTCGACGACCACCAGCATCGGGTTCTGCAGCGAACCGTAGATCCCGCGCACGTCCTCGGTCTCGAGCACCCGGCGGTAGACCTTGTCGGTCCTGCGCAGATCGAAGGCCTCGGTCAACTTCTCGAGGGTTTCGTCATCGGACCCGTCGTTGACCACGATGATCTCGAACTCGCCGTAGTTGATCATCATCAACGAGCGCACGGTCTCGACGATGGTGCGTTCCTCGTTGTAGGCGGGCACGACGATCGAGACCGGCCAGGTCATCTCCGACTGCATGATCTGCCGGTAGTCGGAGAAGAAGGTGCGTTTGACGAAGCGCAGCACCTCTCCCATCGAGACGAAGAACAGCAGCAGGTAGATCGAGTTCAACACCGTGAAATAGAACACGACGAACAGGTTGAACAGATTGATCGCCTGCGCGGCGTAGCCGACCCAACTCACGAGGAGACCTCCGAGCCGGGAGTATCGAGGATACCGGCAAGAATCTGACGTACCCGGCTGTCCGGGTGCCGCTCCAACAGTTCCGACAGGCGGTCGGCGGGACCGGCGTGAGCCATCCGGCGCAGCATCTCCTCGGCCGCCGCCGCCTCGGGTCCGGCATGGGCCAGGCGATCGACCTGCTCGTCGACGATGCCGACCTGCTGCAGCATCAGCACCGCCTGGTGCCGTGCGTAGCGATCCTCATCGTCGAGCATGCGGTCGAGGGCCGTGACCCCCTTGCGCCCCATCGAGCGCAGGGCTTCGGCGGCGTTGCTGCGGGTCCACCAGGCGGCATCGCGCAGAGAATCGCAGAGGGCCGGGATCGCCGTGTCGTAGCGCATCCGCCCCAACGCCTTGGCCGCCATCGCCCGTACCGGCCATTCGGGATCCTGCAACAGGCCGGCGACCCGGTCGCCGGAGTTGGGATCGCCGATGGCGCCGAGGGCGTGACAGGCGCGGGCGCGGATGTCGGCGTCTTCATCTTCGAGCCGCTCGAACAGCCAGGGCTGCGCCCGCAGCGGACGGATCCTGCCGATCACGTCCAGAGCCGCGAGCCGCCCGCGACGGGTCAGGTCCGGCCACAGCTCGATCAACTGATCGACCACCTGCCGGCCCATCGAGGTCAGGATGTCGGCGATCCGGATCGTTGACCAGCGGCTCGGCTCGTTCAGCGCGAGGATCAACGGGCGCAGCGACGCCTCGCCGCCGAGCTGGGCCAACGACTGGGCGGCGCGGATGCGCACCTCCGAGGATTCATCCTCGAGGGCGCCGACCAGGGGGTCGACCGAACGCCGCGACATGGCCAGGCCGAGTTGTTCGGCGGCGCGCGCGCGCACCCACCAGCTGCGGGAGCGAAGCCGTTCGAGGTACTCGTCGACGTAGCCCATTTCATCGAGGGCGGCGGAGATACGCTCCAGCTCTTCACCGCGCACCCGCTGGGCCAGGTCGAGCAACACCGACTCGATCACCGCGCCGTCGTCGGGAGCGGTCTCGCCGGAGAGGGTGTCGGAGAGGGAGCCTTCGCCGTGGTGCACCCAGCGCAGGATTCGAGGTTCGAGCACGGTGCGCCGGGAACGGAATCGCCGCTGGCGGGTTTCACGCCACGCCTTGTTCACCACGATCACACCGGTCAGGAGCAGGAAGACCGCTCCGATGACAACGATGACGACGGTGAGCACATGCAGCATCGGGCGATCGGACTCCGGCCGAAACGAACTATCGCGTCAGAGCGTGGCGGATCCGCGCCAGCAACTCCCGCGAATGAAATGGCTTGACGATGTAGTCGTCGGCGCCTTCATCGAACCCGCGCACGATATCGGCTTCCCGGTCGCGTACGGACAGGATAATCAGGGGAATGCCGGCCAGTTTTTCATCTTGGCGAATCTCACGCAAGAGTCCATAGCCATCCCGATAGGGCATGGTCAGGTCGCTGAGGATCAGATGGGGGCGGCTCAGCCGGGTCAACTCGAGCGCCCGCTCGCCGTCCTCGGCGAGGGTGACCTCGTAGCCCTCGCGCTCCAGCAGCGACTTGAGGAAACGAGCGGTGACCGGGTCTTCGTCGGCGACGAGAATGCGTTTGTTTCCCACGACACCCAACCTAGGAGCGGCCATCTGGGGCTGCGGCCCGGTCGTCGACGACGTCCCGGCCGGAAGATGGCGAAAATCACCGTGCTTGCTCATGAGTACCTGTCTTCCATTGCTCTTGATAGATATGAAGACTACCGGGAGGAATATAGGCGGCGAGTTTATAGGATCAACAGTCGTTTCGTGGGCACAACCCGGTCTCTTTCGCCGGCGGCTCGGCGTCCCCATCTTCTGCCCCGGGGAGGGTGGAAATGGACCGGAGCGAGATTCTCGACTGGCTGATGCTGGCACTGCTGCCCGGATTGGGCCCGGCCACGAAGCGCCGGCTGCTCGACGCCGGGGGGCATCCGGAGGAGCTGGCCCTGGAGCGCCCGCTGGAACAGATGGGGTTCCGCGGGGAGCGCCCCCGTACCCTGGCCCACCGGGCCCGGCCCGGCTTGCGGCGCCGGGCCGCAGGGGAGCTCGCCGCGGCGGAGCGGCTGGGGATCCGTGTTCTGCCCCGTGGATCGGCGGAATACCCGGCCGAACTGGAGCAGCTCTCCGATCCTCCGGTCGTTCTATATAAGTGGGGCACGCTGGAGGGAGGGGTCACCCGGGCGGCCCTGATCGGCTCCCGGCGCTGTACCGCCTACGGTCGCCGGGTCGCCGCCGGGCTGTCGGCCAGCCTGACCCGCCGGGGCCTCGAGGTGGTTTCGGGGGGCGCCCGGGGCATCGATACCGCCGCCCACCGAGGTGCCCTCGAGGCGGGCGGCTCGACGATCGCGGTCCTCGGCGCCGGGCTCGGGCAGCTCTATCCGCCGGACAACCGGGAGCTTTTCCGTGAGATCGCCGGCAGCGGCGCGGTCCTGTCGGAGTTGCCGATCGACGCCCCCGCACGGCCGGAACAGTTCCCCAGACGCAACCGGCTGATCGCGGCGCTGTCGGCGGCGGTGATCGTGGTCGAGGCCGCCGGGCGTTCCGGCGCTCTGATCACCGCCCGGCAGGCCCTCGATCTGGGCCGGGAGGTGATGGCCGTCCCGGGACCGGTCCACTCGCCGGTGGCCGAGGGCTGTCACCGGCTGATCCAGCAGGGGGCGCGGCTGGTCCACACCAGCGCCGACATCCTCGACGAGCTCTCGCCGATGTACACCTCGGGGCTCCACGCCCCCTCGCCGCAGGCTGGTCCGGGCGCAGAAACCGCCGAAAAAGGGACGATTGACGAGCGGGCGGTGGTGGCTGTGTTAGATGTAGTGGAGCCCCGGCACATCGATGAACTGGCCGAACGGGTCCCTCTTGGAACCTCGAGGTTGCAGGCGGCACTGTTCGGTCTGGTGCTCCGGGGCGCGGTTGAAGAATTGACAGGCAGGTACTATGTTCTGCGCCCGAAAACGGAAGTGTAAGACCGGATGCGGTCGAGCCCAACTCAGAAACCGTTGCAATTAAAGGGCTTAGCGAACGAAACCAACCTGTTTCTCAGTGAGTGAATGGGCATGAATCTCGTCATCGTCGAATCGCCGGCCAAGGGAAAGACCATCGAGAAGTACCTGGGAAAGGACTTCAAGGTGCTCGCCTCCTACGGCCACGTCCGTGACCTTGTCCCCAAGGAGGGAGCGGTCGACCCTGAGAATGACTTCGCCATGCGCTACGAGGTCATCTCCCGCAACGAGAAGCATGTCTCCGCCATCGCCAAGGCCCTGAAGAAGGCCGACGCCCTCTACCTCGCAACGGACCCTGACCGCGAAGGAGAGGCGATTTCCTGGCACCTGTACGAGTTGCTGCGCGAGCGTGGCGATCTCGAGGGCAAGGAAGTCTTCCGCGTCGTGTTCCACGAGATCACCAAGAAGGCGATTCAGGAAGCGATCGCCGAACCCCGCGGCCTGTCCGAGGATCTGGTCAACGCCCAGCAGGCGCGCCGCGCCCTCGACTACCTCGTCGGCTTCAACCTCTCGCCGCTGCTGTGGCGCAAGGTCCGGCCGCAACTCTCCGCCGGCCGGGTCCAGAGCCCCGCGCTGCGGATGATCGTCGAGCGCGAACTTGAGATCGAGGCGTTCGAGAAGCAGGAATACTGGAGCATCGAGGCGGACCTCCAGAGCGAGGGTAAGGCCTTCGCCGGACGCCTCGCCGAGTACCTGGGCAACAAGACCGAGCAGTTCTCCTTCGTCAACGAAGAGCAGGCGACGGCGGCGCGGAACGCGTTGCTCGCGGCCACCGGCGGTTCCCCCGACGGAGACGGCGGCAAGCTCAAGGTCCACGCCATCGAGCGCAAGAAGCGGCGCCGCAACCCGGCCGCGCCGTTCACCACGTCGACCATGCAGCAGGAGGCCTCGCGCAAGCTGGGCTTCAGCGCCCAGCGCACGATGATGACCGCCCAGCGCCTCTACGAAGGCATCGACCTGGGTGAAGAGGGCGCCACCGGTCTCATCACCTACATGCGTACCGACTCGGTGACCCTCGCGGCCGAAGCCCTCGGCGAGATCCGGGAGTTCATCGGACAGCGCTACGGCGCCGACAAGCTTCCCGAAGAACCGCGGGTTTACAAGACCAAGGCCAAGAACGCCCAGGAAGCCCACGAAGCGATCCGGCCGACCAGCATCATGCGCACGCCGGAAGAGCTGAAGGCGCACCTCAACGAGGATCAGTACAAACTCTACAGCCTGATCTGGAAACGCACCGTGGCCTGTCAGATGGTCCACGCGTTGTTCGACATGGTCGCCCTGGATCTGCATCCGGTGGTCGACCCCTCGACCGGCCGCTTCCGCGCCACCGGCTCGACCCTGGTGCAGCCCGGCTTCATCGCGGTCTACCAGGAAGGCAAGGACGACGTCAAAGACGAGGAGGCGGACAAGGCGCTGCCGCCGGTGGAAGAAGGGGATGTGCTGCAGGTTGCCGGCATCCGGGCGGACCAGCACTTCACCGAGCCGCCCCCGCGCTACACCGACGCCAGCCTGGTCAAGGCGCTGGAAGAACACGGCATCGGCCGTCCGTCGACCTACGCCAGCATCATCTCGACCCTGCGCAACCGCGAGTACGTGGAGTCGGAGTCCAAGCGCTTCATTCCCACCGACGTGGGACGCATCGTCAATCATTTCCTGACCGAACACTTCACCCAGTACGTCGACTACGGTTTCACCGCGAACCTGGAAGACGAGCTCGATGAGATCTCCCGCGGTGAGCGGGAGTGGGTCCCGCTGCTCGGCGCCTTCTGGCACCCGTTCATCGAACTGGTGAAGCACAAGGACGAGACGGTCACCCGGGAGCAGGCGGCTCAGGCCCGCGAGCTGGGGATGCACCCCAAGCTGAACAAGCCGGTGATCGTACGCATGGGCCGCTACGGCCCGTTCGTGCAGGTCGGAAGCAAGGACGACGAGGAGAAGCCGCTGTTCGCCGGGTTGCGTCCGGGCCAGCGAATGAACGAGATCACCCTGGAAGACGCGCTGGAACTGTTCAAGCTGCCGCGCAAACTGGGTGAGACCCCCGAAGGGGAGCCGGTCTCCGCCTCGGTCGGCCGCTTCGGCCCCTATGTGCGCTACGGCGACAAGTTCGTCTCGATCCCCAAGGACACCGACGACGACCCCTACACCATTGAACTGCCCCGGGCGCTGGAACTGATCGCCGCCAAGAAAGAGGCGGACAAGAACCGCATCATCCAGGACTTCGAGGAACACGGCATCCAGGTGCTCAACGGCCGCTACGGTCCGTACATCACCAACAAGGAAAAGAACGCCCGGGTGCCCAAGGACACCGACCCCAAGAGCCTGACGCTGGAACAGTGTCAGGAGCTGCTGGAGAAGGCGCCGGTCCGCCGCGGCCGCGGCAAGAAGAAGGCGATCGCCAAGAAGGCGGCCAAGAAGAAAACCACCAAGAAGAAAACCACGAAGAAGAAGGTCGCCAAGAAGAAGACCGCGGCCAAGAAGAAGACCACCAAGAAAAAGGTGGCCAAGAAAGCGGGCACCAAGAAGACCGCCGCGACCAAGAAGACCTCGGTCGCCTCGCCGGCCGCCGGTAGCGAGACGTCGAGCGGCGGCGAGACGGCCAAGCCGGAACCGGTGACCGCCTCGGCGGATTAGCCCCGAAACGGTTAGAATCTCGGCGATGAGTTCGCCGCGCACCCAGGCCCAGCACTACCTCGCCCTGCCCAACGGGGAGATCGCCGTCAAGTGGGCGGACGGCCATGAGTCCTACTACCCGGCCCACTACCTGCGCTGTTCCTGCGCCTGTGCCCACTGCGTCGACGAGATGAGCGGCCGCAAGACCCTGCGGGACGAGAGCGTGCCCGCCGACGTGCGCCCCGTCGAGCTGCACCCGGTCGGCCGTTACGCCATCTCGATCAAGTGGTCCGACGGCCACGACACCGGGATCTACAGCTTCGATCAGCTGCGCGGGCTGTGCCCCGGTGAGGCCGACTCCTGATGGCCCGGCGCCCGCTGCTCAACCGCAAGACCCTCGGGATGATGCTTGCCGCGGCGATCCTCGGCACCGCCGCGCTGTGGTTCTTCGCACCGGAACAGGAGCTCTCCCCCGACCCGATTCCCGATCCTCTCGAACCGGAACTGCTGGTCAAGCGGGCGGACGTGGTCTTCCGTTGGACGATTCCCTCGGACCGCACCCCGGTCTACATCGAGGTCCTGCAGGCCATCGACGACGTGCGGACTCCCGGAGAGCCGGCGCTGCGCCGGGTGTGGGCTTCCGAACCTCTGCGGCGCGGGCTGCTGCGCCTCCCCGGCGACGCTCCCCTTCCCGCCGGCCCGCTCTACTGGCGGCCGGTCGGGGTGACCGAGACCGGCGAATACCGGCAGGGGGACACCATGACCTTCGAGATCTACTGACCCCGCGAGGGCCCCCGGCCCCGCTTTGGCCAGGCGTCGGATCCTTGACGCCGGGACCGTCGACATGACGGCGGCGGCGCGCTAAAAGCCCCGGATTCAAAGCCTTTTTCATGGCACACCCCTTGCTGTTCATGCATCTGCGAAAGGAGATGCGTGCGCGCAATGAGTGCCGAGACCACCCAGCCCCTCGACTTCATCGAGAACAAGGCGCCCGATTTCGAGCGGGTGCGGGAGCTGCTCGAGCCCTCTCGTGAGGCCAATCACTGGGCCAACGGAGGACCGCTGAGCGCCCGGCTGGAGCGAACCGTCGAGACCCTGCTGGCCCCCCGGGGTACCCGGGCGGTGGTCTGCAGCAGCGGCACCGCCGCGTTGATGGCGTTGACCGGTCTTCACCAGTATCGCGCCGGCCGCCCGCTGCGCTGGGTCGGCTCCGCCTTCGCCTTCCTCTCGAGCTTCACCGGCAAACTCGCCGACGGCATGCTGGTCGACTGCGACGAACGCGGACTGCTCGACCTGGAAGCGCTCGCGCGCATCCCCGAGGACCAGTACGACGGCGTGCTGGTGACCAACGCCTTCGGCCTCTACACCGGCTGGACCAAGTACGACGCCTTCTGCCGGGCTCGGGGCAAACAGCTGATCGTCGACAACGCCGCCTGCTTTCCGCGGGCCGGAAGCCCGGTGCTCGACGGCGTGCCCCACTTCCTCTCGTTCCACCAGACCAAACCGTGGGGCGCCGGGGAAGGGGGTTGCGTGCTCGTCTCCGAGGAATACGAGGACACCGTTCGCCGCCTGCTCAACTTCGGCGCCGGCCTCGAGCCTGCCGCGCGGCCCAGCGCGTTCAACGGAAAAATCTCCGATCTCTCCTGCGCGTACATTCTCGACCGCCTGGAGCGGTTCTCCGACTGGGCCTGCTTCTACGAGGCCCAGCGAGCGCGGGTGATCAAGCTGGTCGAGGACGCCGGTCTCCCGCTGCGTCCGCTGACCGATCCCGAGGGCTGCGGGCCGATCGGGCACATGCCGCTGCTGGCGAGTTTGCCCGTGACCATGACCGACCTGCGGAACGACACCGTGGTGCTGCGCAAGTACTACGTCCCTGGTGCCGAGGGCTTCGCCCGGGCTCAGCAACTCTACGACCGCATGATCAATGTCCCTTGCCATCCGGACATGGCGATCCTGACCGACCGGCAGATCGTCGACGCCCTCGCCGCGGTGCTGGCGAACGCCAGCAGGCGCAGCGGCATCCCGCTTACCCCGCGAAACGATGCGGGCCCTGAACTTCGCGCCACCGGGAGCGCCGGATGACGGCGCGCAGCTCACGACGGCGCTGCGTGATCCACATCGGGGCGCCGAAGACCGGCTCCACGGCGCTCCAGCGTTTCTGTCACGCCCAGCGGGACCGGCTACGGGTCCACGGCGTGGACTACCCGCTGGTCAGCCTGCGAGGGGGCGGCCATCACGATCTGGCGTTCCTGCTGGACGGCGGCTACCCCGAGTGGGCGACCCCGCAACCGAAGAGCCTGGCGGAACTGCAGCTCGAGTTGATTCGCTCCCTGGGAGACGAGCCGACCCTGCTGCTGAGCAGCGAGAACTTCTTTCTGTTCCCCCATCCGGAACGCCTCGCCCAGCTCCTGCGGGATTGCGACCTGTTGGACGACAACGAACTGAGCATCGTGCTCTATCTGCGGCGCCAGGACATGGCCCATGCCTCCTGGTACAACCAGACGATCAAGGCCCAGGGCGCGGTGCATACCCTGGAGGACTGCCTCGAACACTGGGACGGCCTGTGGGACTACCGTGCCCAGCTCCAACGCTGGAGCGCGGTCTTCGGCGAGGAGGCCCTCTGCGTGCGCCGTTATGTCGAAGACGGCCCTGCCGGTTGGCTGTTCAAGGACTTCCTGGACGTGCTGGGCCTGGACTCGGCACCCTTCGATATCCCGGCGGCGACGATCAACAGCGGACTCAACCGCAGCCTGCTGGAGTTCCAGCGCACGATCAACCGGCTGCCCCTCGAGCCCCAGGACAAACGGCGCTACCACCGGGAGCTGATCGAACTCTCGGCGCGAAGTGCGGGGAGCGGCCTGTTCGACGAAAGGCCGCTGCTCGACGACGCGGCCCGCGAGCGAATTCTCCAACGCTACGCCGAGGGGAACGCCGAGGTGTCCCGCCGCTACTTCGACGGTGAACCGCTGTTTCCCCCGCTCGATGTCATTGGCGGGCAAACCGGCGGGGGCAGCCCGCCCGACGAAGAGGCTGCGCTCTCCGCGTCACGGATGGCGGCGATCCTCGGCTGGCTGCTGACGCGCAGCCCCGAAGCCGCCGCTCCCCTCGCCGGCACCGAGGGCACCCGGCGATGACCCGCTACTCGATGGACTTTTACAACGAACATCCGAAGACCTGTGCCCGCACCGACTTCTGGGGCCAGGTCCGGCGCACGGTCAACGGCCGGCCGGTGGACGAGCAACAGATCGAGATGATCGTCGACGCCGTCTGTAGCGGCCTCGAGCTGAACCCCCGGGACCGCCTGCTCGACCTCTGCTGCGGCAACGGCGCCCTGACGACCCGCTTCCTGGCCCGCTGCGCCGGAGGCCTGGGAGTCGACCGCTCCCCCGCCCTGATCTCGGTGGCCCACGAGTTCTTCCAGCGGGATCCCCGGGAGACCTACCACCTGGACGATGTGCTCGACTTCGCCGGCAGCATGACCGCGCCGGCGGCCTTCGACAAGGCGGTCTGCTACGGGTCGTTCCAGTACCTGCCCGAGGACAGAGCCGAGGCGCTGCTCGCCACCCTGCGTCAACGCTTCGAGCAGGTGCGGCGGCTCTACGTGGGCAACCTCCCCGACCGGGAACTGCTCGGCGAGTTCTATCGCGAACGCGACTACGAGGCAGGGATCGAGGATGACCCCGGCTCGGCGATCGGGATCTGGCGCACCCGCGAACAGTTCAGCCGGCTCGCCGCCCTGACCGGTTGGGAGGTCGAGTTCCGCAAGATGCCCGAGGGGTTCTACGCGTCCCACTACCGCTACGAGGCGATCCTGTGTCCTCGCTAGCCCCCGCGCGCCCGCCTGGACAGCGTCTCTGCCTGGGCATCATGCAGCCCTACTTCTTCCCCTACCTGGGTTACTTCGAACTGATTCATCGCACCGACCGCTGGGTCGTGTTCGATATCGTGGCCTACCGGCGCAAGAGCTGGATGAACCGCAACCGCATCCTGCACCCCGAGGAGGGTTGGCAGTACGTGACCATTCCGGTGGAGCGCCTGGGCGGCGGAACGATCCGGGAAGCCCGGGTCAAGAACCGCCAGGCGACCCGCGACCGGGTACTGGGACAGCTCGAGCACTACCGCAGGCACGCGCCGTACTTCGACGGCGTGCGGGAGTTGGTCGCCGGGGCGTTCGACGCCTGCCCCGACGACTCCCTGGTCACCCTCAACGTCCACACCCTGGCGGCAGTCTGCGGCTACCTGGGAATCGAATTCGACTACACGATCTGTTCGCAACTCGATCTGGATCTGCCGCCGATCGAACATCCCGGGCAGTGGGCGGTGGAGATCTGCGACCGGCTCGGCGCGACCGACTACCTCAATCCTCCGGGTGGACGTGAGATCTTCCGGCTCGAGGAGTTCGCGTCACGGGGCATCGAGCTCCACATCCAGAACCCGCCGCCGTTCCGCTACCGCTGCGGCCATCGGGAGTTCATCGAAAACCTGTCGATTCTCGACGTGTTGATGTGGAACAACCCCGAGCAGGTGATGGAGCGGATCGAGAGCTAGCGGTAGGACGAGCGGCCTATTCCCACGGCGCGGGTTCGACCGGCTGGATCTCGTGCTTGGCCAGCCAATCGCGAATCAGCCCCTGGGTCCGGTCGGCGCGGAAGGCGTACCACAGGTCGCGCACCTCGGCGTCCTCGTTGAGCACGCTACGCACACCCGGGACATCCTTCTGATCCAGGGCCGCGTTCAGACGTTCGGCGGTTTCACCTTGCGCCTGGCCCTGACGTAGGAACTCCCGCATCCAGTCGATCAGGATGTCGGTAGTCGGCGGAGTGACGACCGCACGGGTGCCGGCGTCTCCGGACTGGTACTGAGGCTCGCCGTCGTCGTCGAACGCCTCTTCCTCACCCTCGCCGTCGATATGCACGTGACCGGTGATCATATCGAGGTAGTAGGTGATCTCCTCGTTGCGGTTATTGAACGCCGCCTCGAGGTCGTCCCAGTCCACGCGAATCTGCTTGCCCTTCATCGCCTTCTCTTTGTAAGGGGTCCGTAGCGTTGAATTTAACGCCGCATACCAGGGTAAATCAAGCGTCAGCTGGCGGCGTCGGAATCGGTCACGATTCGCCTTAATTCCGGGTTGATCCGGGCCACGACCTCGTAGGAGATGGTGCCCAGCCAGGCCGCGATCTGGGCCGCGGCGATGTGTTCCCCCTCCTGACTCCCCAGCAGCACCACCTCGTCCTCGAGCCCTGCGCCAGGAATGTCGCTGACATCGACCATACACATGTTCATGCAGACCCGGCCGCGGACCGGAGCCCGCTTGCCCCGGATCAACACATGGCCGACCCCGGAGAGCCCCCGGTCGTAACCCTCGTAGTAGCCGACCGGCAATACGGCGATGCGGCTCTCGCGAGTCGTGCGATAGGTGCAGCCGTATCCGATGAACGAACCCTCGGGCACGGTCTTGACCTGGGCAACGCGGGTCTTCCAGCTGAGCGCCGGGCGTAGATCGAGAGTCGGCGTACCCCGCTCGAGGCAGGACAGGTAGGTCTCCTTCGAGGGCCAGATCCCGTAGAAGGAAATGCCGATGCGGGCCAGGTCGAGGTGCATCCGACCGAACAGCAACGTCGCCGCCGAACAGGCCGCGTGACAGATCAACTCCGGGTGATGCTCACGCAGCGACGCCGCCGCCGACTGGAAGCGGGCGATCTGCTCCTCGGCGAACCCATGCTCGGTGGTGTCCTCGATGTTGGCGAAGTGGGTCGACAGGCCGTCGAGCCGCAGCTGCGGCGAACCGTCGATGCGCCGGGCGAACTGCTCCAGCTCATCGAGGGGGATACCCTGACGGTGAGTGCCGGTCTCGACCTTGAGGTGCAGGGCGACCTGTTTGCCCGCCTGCTCGCAGAGGGTCTGCAGCCGCTCGAGGGTCTCGAGGTTGTAGACCACCGGCCGCAGGTCGTGAGCCACCACCGCGTCCAACTCTCCCAGCGGCACGTAACCCATCACCAGGATCGGCTTGCGGAACCCCGCGCTGCGCAGCGCGGCTCCCTCGGACGCCTCGTTGACGCACAGCCAGTCGCAACCCTCGTCGACGGCGATCCGGGCGGTCTCGAGGATGCCGTGGCCGTAGGCGTTGGACTTGACCACCACGCCGAGCCGGGTCGACGCCGCCAGACGGCGGCGAAACTCACGGGCGTTGTGGCGCAGGGCCGCGCCGTCGACCTCGACCCAGTTACGCAATCCGGCGGCGACTTCGATCTTCGCGGTCATGGGTCCATTCTAATGTCTGCGGGCGGTCAATGTCTGCGGGCTGCGACCGCATCCCCTTCTTCGGGCTCCTGGAAGGGATCGAAGAAGAAGCACTGGGGCTGCAGGTCGCAGGCCAGCCCCAGCATCCCGGCGACCCACGGCCCCCGGCTACGCTCCAGCGGCCGGGCGGTCAGGCACAGCGGGCCCGCCTCGGGGCCGTTCTCCACCGCCTGGCCGTGGCCCGGATAGTAGGCGGTCAGCCGAACCGTCGGCGCCACGCTTCCGGCCGGTCCGACGTCCGCCTGCAGCACCCGCAGCTTGCGCCACGCGGTATCCGCATCGGTCCCCTTCTCCAGGGCCCGGCGCACCCGGCGGCGATCGCGCCAGAGCAGCGGCTCGTAGGCCAGTTCGTGGACCTCGACGTCGCCGGCCGCTTCTCCCCCGCGCTCTCGCAACCAGCGGAAGAAGTCCAGCCCCAACGGTTCCGGCGGCACCCCGTCCAGCGGCGCCCGCTCGGCCTCGGCCCGGGGCAGCACGAAGCGATAGAAGCCCACCGCCTCGCGGCCGGTGTCGATCGCCGGAACCAGGGGGGTGATGATCCGCACGTGGGTCGGCGCCGGGAACCAGCGCTCCAGTTCGTTCCAGCGCTGTTCGACGGTGCGCAGCGCTCGCGGACCGGAACCGACCGGACGACCCAGGGTGTGGTTGACGGCGCGGCGCTCCAGTTCACGCACCAGATCGAAGGCGGTGACGTCGCCCAGCCACTCGCCGAGGTAGCGCTGCGGATCGGCGGCCGACGGTTCGTACTCCACCTCGGCCAGGGCCGCGGTCACCGCCTGCAGTTCCTCGGCGTTCAGTTCATGGTTGCGGCGCAGATCGTCGAGATGCTGCTCGAGTCCTTCGCGATAGTCGGAGTGCAGGCGCTCGTAGGCCCACTGCCGGTAGGCCGGATAGTTGTAGAGGGTCACGCCGAAGAACGGACGCAGCTGCAGGAAGGTCTGTCCGTGGACCCAGCCGGGATTGAGCGTCACGTCCCACTCACGGTCCTCTCCCTTGCGGAAGGGTTCCCGTCCCTGGTCCATCAGATAGAGCAACAGCTCCAGAGGCTCGCGCAGTTCGCTGCGCAGCAACGGAAAGTCCGGCACCTCGAGATCGATGTCCCGCAGGGCGTAGGAGGGTGAGGGATCGGGCAGCAGCCGGTAGCCCCCCGAGCGACGGGCTCGCGGCGAATAGAGCGTACCCCGTTCGGAAGAGATATCGGGCAGTCGACCGGTCACATGGCCGGCACCCAGTTCGAAGTAGGGCGCCGATCCGGAGCGTTCATCCATGGCCAACGCGCGCAGCCACTTCTTCGACAGGTTGAACTCGAGGGGGACCTCCTGGGGCAGGTCGATATCCCGGCCGAGGGCCGAGGCGACGCTGCGGTCCCGGGGCCGCTCGATGCGGTACTTCGAACCCGCCGACTCCACGTCGCAGGTCTTGAGGGTCGAGCGCACCCGCACCCGGCGGCGGCGCGTGCCGTCCTCACGGGCGGCCCCTTTCTCGTCGAAGGGGCGCGGGCGATAGACGATGAAGCCCTCCCGGTCGAGCATGTCGCGAATCTCGTCGAAGATCTCGCCGACCCGGCTGGTCTCGTGGATCGGGAACATCTTGCCGCCCGAGTAGCGGCCGAGTTGGTCGAGGGTGTTCTGCGGGCCGGTGGGCGGGCCGATCCGCGAACCGATCGCCTGGCAGTTGTTGGGCAGGTCGACGCCGATCAGAAACAGCGACAGGTTCTCGGTGGACTCGACCCGTTCCAGCACCTCGGGCAGGGTGTTGAGGTGCTGGCTGGCAGAATCGCAGCCGTCGGTCAACAGCACCACCACCTTGCGTTCGGGCCGCGGCGACAGATACCGCACCACGTAGTGCAACGCGTCATGGAGCGCGGTGTTGTGGCCGACCTCGACCTCATCGAGGGCGTCGAGCAACGTGTCGCGATCCCGGGTCAGCGGCGAGTGCATCACCAGGTTGTCGCCGAAGGTTGCCAGCATCACCGGCTCTTCCGGCGGCAGCCGGGAGATGTAGCGCTCCGCCGCGTCGGTGGCCCGGGTCAGCCGGTCGATCATGCTTGCGCTGGTGTCGATCAGCACCGCGTGGATCGTGTCCAGCCGGTTGCGCTCGAACCCCTCGACCGGCAGCAGCACCCCGTCTTCACGGATCTCGATCTGGTCGGGGGTCATGGCGTCGCAGCCGTCGGGGTGGGCCGGATGGGGGGTGAAACGCACCGGTAGCCGGGCGCGCCGGACCAGCATCTCCTCGCGGATATCGCTGTCGAAGGCGGTGTCCCGGGCGGAGGGGCCGGAGCCCTTCGGGCTGGCCGCTGAAGCGGCCGGTGAGGCGGCCTTCCCGGCGGTCTGGGACGGATCTTCGAGATCCGCCGACACAGGGAGCGGGACGGCGGCCACCGCGGCGGCCAGCAGCAAGGTCAGGTATCGCGGTCCCAAACCCGGCATGTTTCGTCGTCCCTCGCGCCCGGAGGCCGGTTCGCCCCGCCCCGAGCTTCCCCTAAAGATTGCGTCGAGAGCAACCCTTGGGCAATCCGGTGCGTTAGTCGGTGTGGAGCACGCGCCGCAGGCGCACGGGGCCCCGGTCAGGGGCGGGAGGATCCAGTGAGACAGGCAATTCGGACCCTCGGGTCGTTCAGCACCGCTATCTTCATGGTTTTGCTGGTGGTTATCGCCCCGGCGGCCCAGGCCGGCGAGACCTTTACCATCGATTCGAGCCGCCTCGAGGTCAAGAACCTGATCGGCGCCATCGACGTCCAGGGCGCCTCCGGCGGTGATTTTGTCGTCGAGGTCCATGAGCGCGGTAGCGACGCCGGCGTACTGGATATCGACGTTCGCCGGGGTGGCGACGCCGCCGTCCTGGTCAAGTTCCCCGTCGATCGGGAGCGCAACTACGTCTACCCGGAGATGGGCCGCGGCTCCCGCACCGAGATCAGCGTGGGCGACCGGGACTCCGGTCTGGGCGGCCTGCTGTCGGCGATCTTCGGCGGCAAGGGCCGGGTTCGCGTCAAGGGCAGCGGCAGCGGCCTCGAGGTCTGGGCGGACATGACCGTCAAGGTGCCCAGGGGCGCGGAAGCGGAGATCTTCCTCGGCGTCGGCTCGATCATGGCCAAGAACGTCGACGGTGAGCTGATGCTCGATACCAGCAGCGGCAGCGTCGATGCCAGCGACATCCGCGGCACCCTGAGGGTCGATACCGGCTCCGGCCGGGTCAACGCCCACCACATCGACGCCGGCTCCGATGGCGAGATCAACATCGACACCGGCTCGGGCCAGGTCGAGCTGGAAAACATCATCGCCCGGGAAATCATGGTCGACACCGGTTCCGGCCGGGTCGAGATGGAACAGGTCGAGGCGCGGCTGCTCGAGGTGGATACCGGCAGCGGACGGGTCAGCGGCTTCCGCATCAGCACCGACGACGCCGTGATCGACACCGGCAGCGGCGGCATCGAGCTGGTCTTCGACGAGATCGGCCAGGGCACCTACTCGATGGACACCGGTAGCGGCGGCATCCAGCTGGAGCTTCCCGGCAGTGCCTCGGCCCACATCCGGGCCAGCACCGGCAGCGGCGGGGTACGCATCGACGCCCCCGGCGCCAACGTGCGGCGGATGAAGAAGGACGAGGCGGACGTGATCATCGGAGGCGGCGGCGCCCGCTTTGACCTGGATACCGGTAGCGGCGGCATCCGGGTCACCACTCGCTGACGCGGCCGGCCTCCGAGCCTATACTTCCCTCCCCGGGAGCCGTCCGGCTCCCGGGGACCCTGAGGCTCTCGAAGGGCTCTTCCCCTCGAGCAAGGCTTCCGGGATCCGGGTCCGAACGGAGGGGAACGGCTCGATGGGCACCATGTGGATCACCGGCGGCGCGGGCTTTATCGGCTCGAACTTCGTCCGCCACGCGCTGAACCAGACCGACGACCGGCTGCTGGTCCTGGACAAGCTGACCTACGCCGGCAGCCTCGAGAGCCTCCGCGGCGTCACCGACGACCCCCGGGTGACCTTCGTCGAGGGGGACATCGCCGACCCGGCGTTACTGGCGCGGCTGATTGCCGAACATCCGCCGACCTCGATCGTCAACTTCGCCGCCGAGAGCCATGTCGATCGCTCGATCGACGGCCCCCGCCCCTTCGTCGAGAGCAACATCGTCGGCGCCTTCGAGCTGCTGGAAGCGGCGCGTAAGCTGGTTGCCGACGACGCGGCGCAGCGGGAACAATTCCGCTTCCTCCACGTCTCGACCGACGAGGTCTACGGCAGCCTGGGCGATGACGGGCTGTTCTCCGAGGAAACCCCCTACGCGCCGAACTCCCCCTACGCCGCATCCAAGGCGGCGGCGGACCATCTGGTGCGGGCCTACGGCAAGACCTACGGGCTGCCGGTGGTCATCACCAACTGCTCCAACAACTACGGGCCCTACCAGTTCCCCGAGAAGCTGATCCCGCTGATGATTCTCAATGCCCTCGAGGGCAAGCCGCTGCCGATCTACGGCGACGGCGGCAACATCCGGGACTGGCTCTACGTCGAGGATCACTGCGCCGGCATCCTCGCGGCGCTGCTCCGCGGGCGGCCGGGCGAGAAGTACAACATCGGCGGCCGTAACGAACGGACCAACATCGAGGTGGTCGACCGGCTGTGCGACGCCGTCGAACAGTTCCGCCCGGCGGGCGACAACGGCGCGTTGAAGGCCCAGGGCAAGAGCCGCTATCACGACCTCAAGACCTTTGTACAGGACCGGGCCGGCCACGACCGGCGCTACGCCATCGACGCCGACAAGATCCGCGGCGAACTCGGCTGGGAGCCGAAGCACGACTTCGAGTCCGGCATCGTCGAGACCGTGCGTTGGTACCTGGAAAACGGCGACTGGTGCAAGGCGGTCCAGGCCAAGGCGGCCTACGGACGGGAACGGCTGGGAGTCGACGAGTAGCGGTCTCCGTGGATGTCATCCACAGCAGCGATCATGCCGACCGGGACCGCCTGCCCCGGCATGCCTCCCGCTGGACCGGTATTGCCCTTGTCTCCGCGGCGCCCAGCTTCTTCGCCGCCCAGGTGGAGTACCACGTCATGGGCATGCTGACCGGGATCGCGATCTGGGTCGCGCTGCTCTCCTACATCACGAGTTCTCGACCCTTCGGCCGGCTCGCGCGGGTCAGAGGCGTCCGGGCAACGCTCTACCTCGGCTACGGATTGCGCATCCTTGCATCGGTGCTGATGCCGTTTGCCTTCGTCTGGGAGTTCTCGCAGTTCTTCATGTACGTCGATGGCATGGCCGGCATGGCCAGTATCGCCTTGGGCGGGCGGTTCGGCTTCGACGGGCACGGCCTGTTCTCGACGCTGGTCATCACCCTGATCCAGGGAGGACTCCTGAACCTGATGGTTGGGCTGGTGATGCTCGTCCTGTACCCGTTGGTCTGGCTGTTCAGCGGCAAGTTCGCGGGCACGACCAACCCCTAGGTGGAAGGTCGCCCGACGATGTC
>CAZBZH010000016.1:0-19655 GCA_964496265.1 uncultured Acidobacteriota bacterium
CGATCAGGCCGAGCAGGCCCTGGACGTGCTCGAGGACCAGCTCAGCCAGGTTCGCCGGGAGCTGAGCGCCCTGGGGCAGCGCGGCTGATCTCCTGGCCCGCGTCGCTGCCGCGGGGCGAAGCGGATTTGGCGTCTCGCGATGATCGCGGTTACGCTCTAGCCATGAACGACACGCTGCAGACGGCGAGCCTCTGCCCGAAATGCCACTGGGTACGCCGGGTGGAGTCGGCCCGCGGGTCGGTGTTCCTCCTCTGCGGATTGGCCGGCGTCGAACCGGGTTTCCCCAAGTATCCGCGTCTTCCGGTGCTGGAGTGTTCGGGCTTTCGGCCGGAGGGGGAGTCTCCCGAGGCCTCGACCGTGCGGGTCGACGCCGGACAGGACACGAGAGAGCGATGAGATCGCTGCTCCTCGTCTTCTCGCTTCTGCTCCTGCACGGGGGCCTGTGGGCCCAGGATCAGCAGACCGACGACCACGCCGAGCAGGACCGGCGGTACCTCGAGCGCTTGCTCAAGGCGCAGAAGAAGGCCGAGGAGCAGCCCCAGGGGCTGACCGGCTTCGACGCGCTGCTGGCGATGGCCGAGAAACTGGTCAAGGACCAGAACTACGACACCCGCAGCAGTGACTACTACCGGATCCAGACCGACGATCCCAATATCAATACACGCAAGGCCCTGGTGTTGCTCGACGGACACCACGCCTTCTTCGAGAGCTTCTTTGCGGGCCGGTTGGACCTGGCGAACCAGGCGAAGCCCGGGCGGGTCTTCCTGTTCGATTCGTTCCACAAGTACAACAAGCTGCTGGGCACCGACCTGAGCCGTTCCGACGGCCGGCCGGCGGGGCATTACCTCGGCGGTTCCAACATGTGCGTGATGCACACCCGCTCCGGCGGCGGCAGTGGCCTGGAGGACACGCTGGTCCACGAGGCGACCCACCTGTTGGTCGATATGCGGCTGAACCCCAGGGGGGCGATCTCGCCCTGGCTCAGTGAAGGGCTGGCGACCTACTTCCAGTACGTGCATCAGGACGAGTCGGGCAAGTTCCACCCGTCCAAGATCGGGGATCGCTCGGTCATCATTCAGCGAGAGTCGACCTACCGCCGGGGCAACGCGCGGGCCCGGTTGAGCAGCTTCAAGAAGGCCTTTCGCAAGGGGGACGTGACCGTCTCCTCGGTGGTCGAGGCGATCCATCCCGGCCAGTTCTACCAGCTCGGCTCGGCGGACACGCCACGGCGCTACGAGATGGGTTGGCTCTTGATCCACTACCTGCTGTTCGGCGACGGTGGCGCCCACGCCGGCAAGTTCCTGGCGTACTTCGAGAAGGAGCTGGCGGGAGAGGCGATCGGCGCCGACCTGTACGACGCGGTGGGCATGGACGCCGCCGCGTTGACCGCCGGGCTCGAGGCCTACCTGAAGGGGCTCAAGGCGGAGTAGCCCGCTGCCGTCGCTCGCAGGCTACTCGGCGAGGACCGGGGCCAGCAGGCGTCGCGCCCGATCGAGGGGCATGTCCTTGCGCGCGGCGTAGTCGGTGAGCTGGTCGATGCCGATCTTTCCGACCGAGAAGTAGCGTGCCTCGGGGTGGGCGAAGTAGAGCCCGCTGACCGAGGCCGCCGGGGTCATGGCGTAGCTCTCGGTGAGCTGGACGCCGGCCCGTTCCTCGGCCTCGAGCAGGCGGAACAGGGTGGTCTTCTCCGAGTGGTCGGGGCAGGCGGGGTAGCCCGGCGCCGGCCGGATGCCCCGGTAGCGTTCCCGGATCAGGTCGTCGACGGAGAGCTGTTCGTCGCCGCCGTAACCCCATTCCCGACGAACCTGGCGGTGGAGCCACTCGGCGAGGGACTCGGCCAGCCGGTCGGCCAGCGCCGCGGCCATGATCGCCTGGTAGTCGTCGTGCTTCTCGCGGAACTCGGCGGCCAGCGCGTCCAGGCCGTGGCCTGCGCTGACGGCGAACAGGCCGAGATGATCCTCCAGGCCGGACTCTCGCGGAGCGATGAAGTCGGCCAGGGCCAGCTGCGGTTTGTCCCGCCCGCGGTCGAGTTGTTGCCGCAGGGTGTGGAAGGTGACCAGCGGGTCGCCCGCCTCGTCGTAGAGCTGAATGTCGTCGCCGAGCGAGGCGGCGCGGAAGAAGCCGTACGCCGCGCGTGCGGTCAGGCGCTTCTGCGCCACGATCCGCTCCAGCAGGGCGCGGCCGTTGTCGAGCAGCTCACGGGCCGCCTCGCCCACCCGGGAGTCGTCCAGGATCTTCGGGTAGACCCCCTTGAGATCCCAGGTGTGGAAGAACGGGGTCCAGTCGATCAGCGGGACGAGTTCTTCCAGGGGAATCTCGTCGAGGGTGCGTACGCCGAGAAACTCGGGGCGGGGCAGGTCTTCGGCCCGCCACTCGGGAACGAAACGCCGGGCGGACGCGTCCTCGTAGCTCAGCAGGGGAGCCTGCTCCCGGTCCCGGAAGGCCTCTCGGCTCTCCGCCTGCTCCCGCTGGATCTTCTGGGTGTAGGCCTCGCGCAGGTTCTCGCTGACCAGCTGTCCGACCACATCGACCGCCCGGGAGGCGTCGGTCACGTGCACGGTGACCCCGTCGAACTCCGGGGCGATGCGGACGGCGGTGTGCTTGGCGCTGGTCGTCGCCCCGCCGATCAACAGCGGCACGTCGAAGGACTCCCGCTTCATCTCCGCCGCGACGTGCACCATCTCGTCGAGGGAGGGGGTGATCAGGCCGGAGAGCCCGACGAGATCCGCCTTCTGCTCCCGGGCCTCCCGCAGGATCCGGTCGGCGGGCACCATCACGCCCAGGTCGACCACGTCGTAGTTGTTGCAGGCGAGCACGACGCCGACGATGTTCTTGCCGATGTCGTGGACGTCCCCCTTGACCGTGGCCAGCAGCACCTTGGCCTTGGCCCCGGCGCCGCCGGCGGCCCGCTTCTCCTCTTCCATGTAGGGCTCGAGGTAGGCCACAGCCCTCTTCATCACCCGGGCGCTCTTGACCACCTGGGGCAGGAACATCCGGCCACTGCCGAACAGGTCGCCGACGACGTTCATGCCGTCCATCAGCGGCCCCTCGATCACGGAGAGCGGCGAGCCCAGGCTGACCCGCGCCTCCTCGGCGTCCTGCTCGATGTAGTCGGGGATCCCCTTGACCAGGGCGTGTGAGATCCGTTCGTTCAGCGGGCGCTGTCGCCAGGCGTCATCGACCACCCGTTCGCGCCCGCCCCCCTTGACTGTCTCGGCATAGGCGATCAGGCGTTCGGTGGCATCGGGGCGCCGGTTGAGCAGCACATCCTCGACGTGTTGCAGCAACTCTTCGGGGATCTCCTCGTAGACCTCGAGCTGCCCGGCATTGACGATGCCCATGTCCAGCCCGGCGCCGATGGCGTGGTAGAGGAAGGCGGCGTGCATCGCCTCCCGCACCCGGTCGTTGCCCCGGAAGGAGAAGGAGATGTTGCTCACCCCGCCGCTGATCTTGGCGCCGGGGCAGCGCTCCTTGAGCATGCGGACCGCGTCGATGAAGGAGACCGCATAGCCGTCGTGTTCCTCGATGCCGGTGGCCACGGTCAGGATGTTGGGATCGAAGATCAGGTCCTCGGGCGGGAATCCGACCTCTTCGGTCAGGATCCGGTAGGCCCGTTCGAGGATCGCCACCTTGCGCTCGGCGTCGACCGCCTGGCCCTCCTCGTCGAAGGCCATGACGACCAGCGCCGCACCGTAGCGCCGCACCAGTTCGGCCTGGCGGCGGAACTCCTCCTCGCCCTCCTTGAGGCTGATCGAGTTGACGACCCCTTTGCCCTGGAGGCAGCGCAGCCCGGCCTCCAGCACGCTGAACTTGGAGCTGTCGATCATGATCGGGAGCCGGGAGACTTCCGGCTCCGAGGCGATCAGATTGAGGAACTCGGTCATCGCCTGCTCGGAGTCGAGCAGGCCCTCGTCCATGTTCACGTCGAGGATGTTGGCGCCCCCCTCGACCTGATGACGGGCAACCTCCAGCGCCTCCTCGTAGGCCCCGCTGCGGATCAGGCGGGCGAAGCGGCGGGAACCGGTGACGTTGGTGCGCTCCCCGATCATCGTGAAGTTGGATTCGGGGCGAATGGTCAGGGGCTCGAGGCCGGAGAGTTGGGTGAAGGCGGCCCGGGGAGCTTCCCCCCGGGGACGCTTGTCCCGCACGGTCTCGGCGATGGCGGCAATGTGCTTGTCGGTGGTGCCGCAGCAGCCCCCGGCGACGTTGAGCCAGCCCTCGTCGGCAAAGGATCCGAGCAACTCCGAGGTGCGCTCCGGGGTCTCATCGTAGCCGCCGAACTCGTTGGGCAGGCCGGCGTTGGGGTAGCAGGCGGTGGCACAGGTGGCGATTCCGGCCAGGGCCTCGACGTGGGGGCGCATCTCCTCGGCTCCCAGGGAGCAGTTGATGCCGACGGTCAACAGGTCCGCGTGGGAGATCGAGAGCCACGCCGCCTCGACGGTTTGCCCCGAGAGGGTCCGGCCGCTCTGGTCGGTAATGGTGATCGAGGCCATCACCGGGACCCGGCTGCCGGTCTCGGCCTTGTAGCGCGCGATGGCGAACAGCGCCGCCTTGAGGTTGAGGGTGTCGAAGCCGGTCTCGGGCGCCAGGAGATCGACACCCCCCTCGACCAGGCCGCGGACCTGCTCGTGGTAGGAGGCTTCGAGGTCGGCGAAGCTGACGTTGCGGAACCCGGGCCGGTTGACGTCGGGGGACAACGACGCGGTGCGGTTGGTCGGCCCGATCGACCCGGCGACGAAGCGGGGACGGTCGGGATTGCTGGAGGTGAATTCCCGGGCGGCCCGCACGGCGACCTCGGCGGCGGCACGGCTGATCTCGTAGCCCAGGTGTCCCAGGCCGTAGTCTTCCGCGGAGATCGAGGTGCAGGTGAAGGAGTTGGTCTCGATGATGTCGGCACCGGCCTCGAGGTAGCGCCGATGGATCTCTTCGAGGATGTCGGGCTGGGTCAGCGAGAGGAGGTCGTTGAAGCCCTTGAGGTCCTTGGGGTGGTCGCGAAAACGCTCCCCGCGGTAGCCGGCCTCGTCGAGGCGGTACGACTGCAGCATCGTACCCATGGCGCCGTCGAGCACGAGGATGCGCTCGCGAAACAGGCGCTGGAAGGTTTCCTTGGTTGCGCTCGAAGGAGTGAAGGTCGTCTTGCGCTCCAGAATGGCGGCGCCGGGCCGCGTGACCGGTCAGGAGGGCAAGATAGCGTATCGCTGCCCGAGCGACCAGCACGCCCGCCGGATTCAGTCGCCGTTACAGTTGGACACCACCGCGTGGCAGCGGGTGCACATGACCTTGCACTTGATCGAGGTCAACTCGCCGCCGCAGACCGGGCAGCAGGGATCGGCGGCCCGGGGTGCTTCCTTGCGCGGTTCAGTGCGCATGGACCTTCACCGAGCGCCCGACGCTCTGCAGGATCTCCCGGAGGTCGTCGTAGTCCGGGTAGCGGATCCGCACGTAGGCGTTGGCCATGTAGCCCGCCTCGACCGGCTGGGTCGGGGTGCCCGGGGCGGGGAAGTGGGAGTCGATGATCCAGTCCTTCCAGCGGGCGAACATCTCGTCGACGCCGGAGTAGCCGGTGATGTGCCCGTCCTGCTCGGGGCGCAGGTTGATCAGCCCGGCGGCGTAGCGGCGGTTGGGGTGCTCGGTGCGGCGGCCGTGGACGATGGCGGCGGCCCAGGCGCGGTAGATGTCGAAGTCGTTGCCGGCGCAGTAGAGGTCCCAGGCGCCGACGCCCGGCGGGCGGCAGCCAATCTCGGAGAACTTCAGCCCCTTGGGGCCGAAGAACCACTCCTGGTGGGTTGCCGACGTGCCGATCTCCAGGGATTCGATCACCTTGCGGCCCATGGCCTTGACCTCGTCGTAGCCCGCGGTGTCGACCCGGTTGGTCGCGATGAAGACCGGCGAGATCCAGCGGGTGCGCATCGCCTCGAGCACGTTGGGGTAGTAGTGGGTGACGAAGTCGTAGAGCACCTCACCGTTGAGGGTGATGGTGTCGTAGAACCCCTCGTGACCTTCGACGAACTCCTCGATGGCGGCGGAGATACCCCGGTCGATCCCGGACTCCCGCACCACGTCGTCGATCTGGTCCGCCTTGTCGATGCGGTAGGTGCCCGCGGCGCCGGCGGCGTCCCGGGGCTTGATGATCACCGGATAGCCGACCTTGTCGATGAACGCCCGCACCTGCTCGGCGGTATCGACACCGTCGGACATCGCCGTCGGGACGCCGGCATCGCGTAGCGCCTGCTTCATCGCCGGCTTGTCCCGGCAGAGGTAGGAGGTCTGCACCGAGGTGCCCGGAATGCCGCAGGCCTCGCGGACCCGGGCGGTGGGCATGATGTGGGCCTCGATGGTGGCCTCGAGGCGGTCGACCCGTTCCCGCTTCTGGACCCGGCGCACGGTGTCGAGCAGGGACTGCTCATGCACCACCGACGGCACCTGCTCGTAGCGGTAGAGCCAACTCTTGAGCTCGCCGTCGAGGTACTCGACGGGACGCTCTCCGATTCCGGTGACCCGGGCTCCCACCGACGCCAGGGCGCGGACGAATTCTCGCTGGTTCCTGGGGAAGGCGGGCTCGACGAACAGCACGTGCATCGCAGTCTCCTCTCGGCGCCGAGGCCGCAGCCGATTCTACACGGAGCCGGGCGCCGGGGGAATCTCCAGGTTTGGGCCGCCTACTGGCCGGCCAGCATGCGGTAGAGCTTGAGGTACTCCCGGCCGGAGACCTCCCAGGAGTAGTCCTGGGCCATGGCGCTGCGCATCAGCTTCCGCCAGGTCTTGCGGTCCTGGAAGATGTCGAAAGCGGCCTCCAGGGCCCAGCGCATCCCCTCGGGGGTGAAGTGGTCAAAGACGAAACCGTTGCCCTTGCCGGTATCCGGGTCGTAGAGCTGGACGGTGTCCGCCAGGCCGCCGGTCTTGCGCACGATCGGGATGGTGCCGTAGCGCAGGCTGAACATCTGGTTCAGGCCGCAGGGCTCGTAGCGCGAGGGCATCAGGAACATGTCCGCGCCCGCCTCGATCATGTGGGCCAGCTTGTTGTTGTAGCCCCGGTAGTAGACCGCCTTCTGCGGGAAGTTGTGCTGCAGTTTGGTGAAGAACTCCTCGTACTTCGCCTCGCCGCTTCCCAGCACCACCAGCCGCATGTCGTGTTCGGCGAGCATGGCGGGCAGCACGTCGAAGCAGAGGTCGAAGCCCTTCTGGTGGGTTAGCCGGGAGACGATGCCGACCACCGGCGCCTTGGAGTCGTAGGGCAGACCCATGTTCTGGACCAGCGCCTTCTTGTTCTTGCCCTTGCCCGGCAGGCTGCGCACCGAGTAGCGGCAGGGGATCAGCGGGTCCTTCTCCGGGTTCCACTCGTCGTAGTCCACGCCGTTGAGGATGCCGAACAGGGCGTCTTCCCGCGCCTGCAGCAGCTCGTGGAGGCCGTAGCCGTAGGACTCCTGTTGGATCTCCCGGGCGTGGGTCGGGCTGACGGTGGTCAGAGCGTCGGCGTAGAGGATGCCGGTCTTGAGGAAGTTCAGCCGGCCCTCTTCCAGATCCTGCTGGTAGAGGTAGGGCCGGGCGCTGTCGAGGCCGAGTTCGTTGACGCTCTCGGCGCCGAAGATGCCCTGGTAGGCGATGTTGTGGATCGTGAGCATGGTGCGGGTGCCGCCGAACAGGGCATCCCAACCGTAGACGGTCTTGAGGTACAGCGGCAGGGTCGCGGTATGCCAGTCGTTGCAGTGGATCACGTCGGGGGCGTAGCCCATCCGCTGGAAGCTCTCGATGGTGGCTCGCACCAGCATGCCGAAGCGCAGGTGCTCGTCGGCATCCTGGGTGTAGACCGAACCCCGATGGTAGAGCTCGGGACAGGCGATCAAATAGATCCACAATTCGCTGTCGGGCAGCGGCGTGGTGAAGACCGAGAAGGCGATGTCCCGCTCGCCGAAGCGGATCGGCACGTTCTGCAGGAAATCGACGGGGTGCAGTTTCCCGTCCTCGATCTGGATCGTGTCGTAGAACGGCATGAAGACCCGCACGTCGTGGCCCTGCTCCTGCAGGAAGCGCGGCAGCGTGCCGGATACGTCGGCGAGACCCCCGGTCTTGGCAAAGGGCGTGACCTCCGACGTGACGAAACCGATGCGCATGGCAGACATGTATCCCCCTGGGGAGCCCCGGCTCCCTCCCAGACGGGAAACTAGCACAGCCGGGAGCCGTCCACCGCTGATCCCGGGGGCGGATTGAGGTACCATCCGCCCCATGGTCAAGAACGTCGTTTTCGTCGCTCCATTCTTCCTGGAGACCACCCTGAGGTTCGTCGCCGCGGCGGCCTCGGTGCCGGGTATCCGTCTGGCCCTGATCAGCCAGGATCCGGTCCAGATGCTGCCGGCGGAGCTGCGCGGTCGGCTGAGCGCCCATCGCCGGGTCAAGGACGGCCTCGACCCCGACCAGATCACCGTGGCGGTCCAGGCGCTTTCCCGTGAGATGGGGCCGGTATCCCGGGTCCTGGGAGCTCTTGAAGAATTGCAGGTGCCGCTGGCGGTGGTCCGCCGCCGGCTGGACATCCCCGGTTTGAGCGTGGAGGCGGCGCAGAACTTCCGCGACAAGTCGCGGATGAAGGATGTGCTGCGCGCCGCCGGGGTTCCCTGCGCGAAGCATGGTCTGGCCGGCACCGTTGCCGAGGCCCGGCAACTCGCCGCGGAGATCGGCTACCCGATGGTGGCCAAGCCTCCGGCCGGGGCAGGGGCGCGCAACACCTTCCGGGTCGAGGATGCGGCCGCCCTGGACCAGTGCCTGCGGCTCACTCCTCCACGGCCCGGGCAGCCGATGCTGCTCGAGGAGTTCATCGTCGGCGACGAGCACTCCTTCGACGCGGTTTCCATCGGCGGCAAACCGGTCTGGCATTCGCTGACCCGCTATTACCCGGGTCCCCTCGAGGTGCTGCAGAACCCCTGGATCCAGTGGTGCGTGCTGCTGCCCCGGGAGGTCGACCACCCCCAGTACAACGATATCCGCGGGGTGGCGGTGCAGGCCCTCGACGCGCTGGGGATGGGCACCGGGTTGAGCCACATGGAGTGGTTCCGGCGCAAGGACGGGTCGATCGCGGTCTCCGAGGTCGGGGCCCGGCCGCCGGGCGCCCAGTTCACCACGTTGATCTCCTACGCCCACGACGTCGACTTCTACAAGTCATGGGCCAACCTGATGATTCACGATTCCTTTTCGCCGCCGCCCCGGGCGTACGCCGCCGGGATCGCCTTCCTGCGTGGGCAGGGGCGCGGCCGGGTCAAGGGCATCCGCGGGCTGGAGCAGGCCCAGAAGGAGCTGGGACACCTGGTCGTCGAGGCGCGCCTGCCGAAGCAGGGGCAGGCTCCGGCCAGCAGCTACGAAGGGGAGGGCTGGGTCGTGCTGCGGCACCCCGAGACCCGGGTAGTCCAGGAGGGGCTGCGCCGCCTGGTCTCCCATGTCCAGGTCGAACTGGGCTAGAGGAACACGATGAATGTCCTGATGATCTCTCCCTCGTTTCCCTCGGAGATGCCCCACTTCGCCAAGGGGCTGGCGGCGGTCGGTGCCCGGGTCATCGGCCTGGGTGAACACCCGACCTCGATGATGCCGCCGGACCTGCGCCGGGCGCTGGCGGACTACATCCAGGTCTCGGCGATGTTCGACGAGGAGCGCACCGTGGGGGAGGTGGTCGAGGCGGCCAAGCGGATCCGCATCGATCAGATCGAGTGTCTGTGGGAGCCGGGCATGCTGCTGGCGGCCCGGCTGCGCGAGGCGCTGGGCTTGCCCGGCATGACCGTCGAGCACACCCTGCTGTTCCGTGACAAGGAGCGGATGAAGCAGGCGCTGGACGACGCGGGCCTGCGGGTGCCGCGGCATCGCAAGGCGGCGACGCCCGACGAGATGCGTGAGGCGGCGGAGGCAGTGGGCTACCCGCTGATCGTCAAGCCGATCGCCGGCGCCGGTTCGGCGGACACGCACCGGGTCGACGATGCCGAGGAACTGGAGCGGGTCATCGGCCAGGTCCAGCACGTGGCCGAGGTCAGCGTCGAGGAGTTCATCGAGGGTGAGGAGTTCACCTTCGACACGATCTGCCACTCTGGGGAGATCGCCTACTACAACATGAGCTGGTACCGGCCGCGGCCGCTGATCGCCCGGACCCTGGAGTGGACCAGCCCCCAGACCCTGGCGCTACGGGATCTGGACGAGCCCGATCTGGCCGCGGGCAAGAAGCTGGGCCGGGACGTGATCAAGGCGCTCGACTTTCAGGCCGGCTTTACCCACATGGAGTGGTTCCGCACGCCGTCGGGCGAGGCGGTCTTCGGCGAGATCGGTTGCCGGCCTCCCGGCGCCCGCAGCGTCGACCTGATGAACTACGCCTGCGACCTGGACACCTTCGTCGGCTGGGCCGAGGCGGTGGTTCACGGACGCTTCAGCCAGGTGGTGGAGCGCCGCTACAACAGTTCGATCATCTTCAAGCGGGCCAAGGGGGAGGGGCGCATCCGCGCGATCCACGGCCTCGAGCGGTTGATCGCCCGCTACCGGCCCCACGTGTTGTGTGTGGACCTGCTGCCTGTCGGCGCGCACCGCCGCAACTGGAAGCAGACGCTGATGTCCGACGGGCACATCATCCTGCGGCATCCGGATCTGCAGGCGACGATGGAGATGTCCGACCGCTTCGGCACGGACCTCGAGATGCTGGCCGAGTAACCCGGGAGTTCTGATGCTGAAGGTCACGTCGGAGGTCGGGCGGTTGCGCCGGGTGCTGGTTCACGAACCGGGGCCCGAGGTGGACCACATGGTTCCGGCCATGATGGAACAGTTGCTGTTCGACGACATCCTCTACGGAGACGGCGCGCGGAGCGAGCATGGGCGCTTCCGGCGGGTGCTGCAGCTTCTCGGTGCCGAGCCGGTGGAGACCCTCGACCTGCTGCGGGAAACCCTGGAGCAGCCGGAGGCCCGGGAGTGGGTTTACGGCGTGCTGCCGGGAAGTCTGCCCGACTCCCTGCGTGAGCGGATGGAGCAGGCGGACGCCGCTGCCCTTGCCGAGATGCTGGTCGGCGGGGTGCGTTCCAGCGCCTCCCGCACCGCCGTCGAGGCCGATGAACTCTACGACCTGACGCCCCTTCCCAACTGGTGCTTCCAGCGGGATCCCCAGGTGGTGCTCGGATCGGGCGTGATCTACTGCGCCATGGGCGCGGCGGCGCGTCATCGGGAGGCGCTGCTGTCCCGGGCGATCTTCCGCTTTCATCCCGACCTCCGCGGCTCCGTCGAGTGGTTCGATCCGCTGGACGGGGGCGCAGGGCGCTCGGTCTTCGCCGAAACGAACCGACTCTGCATCGAAGGGGGGGACCTGCTGATCGCCTCCCCCTCGATCCTGATCGTGGGGATCTCCGAGCGAACCACCCGGTCGGCGGTGGACCGGCTGTGCCGGGCGCTGGCGCGCCAGGATCAGGCGCCCCGCTGGGTGCTGGCGGTGGAGATCCCGCGGCGCCGGGCCTACATGCACCTGGACACGCTCTTTACCTTCATCGATCGGGATCTGTGCCTGGCATTCCCCCCGGTGATGCAGTCCAGCGGCCCTCAGGCGGCCCGTGCCTTCGCCATCGATCTGGAGAGCAACGAACTCGAATGGAGCGCCTGCGGCGACATGTTCTCGGCCCTCCGGGAGCGGGGCCTGGACATCGAGGCGATTCCCTGCGGCGGCCCCGACGCGGTGACCCAGCAACGGGAGCAGTGGACCGATGGAGCCAACGCCCTGGCCGTCGCCCCGGGGGTGCTGACCCTCTACGACCGCAACATCGCGACGCTGGAAGAACTCTCCAGCCGCGGCTTCCGGGTGGTCAGTGCCGACGATCTGTTGCTGGGCGAGGCCGAGGTCGATCTCGAGACGGATCAGCGGGTCTGCATCTCGCTCCCGAGCAACGAGTTGAGCCGGGCGCGGGGAGGACCCCACTGCCTGACCCACCCGCTGCTGCGGGACGATCTGGCCTAGACCGTTCGGGTTCCCGCGCCCGGGCGCTAGGCCCGCTCCAGCCCCTGGAACAGTTCGCGAGCCCGCTCGAACTCCGAGCGGCTGCGGCCGAGGTAGGTGTTGACCTCGTCGATATAGCCGTCGACCGAAGCGGACCAGACCCGGTTCATGTAGCGTTCGCCGGCGGCGAAGTGGTTCATCACCTCGGCGTAGGCCTGCAGGCCGTGGACATGGCCGATCGACTTGCGGGCCTCGACGAAGTTGCCGAGATCCTCGGGGAAGAGTTCGTCGAGCTTGCCGTGGGCGTCGTAGGGGTTGAGGTCCGCCTTCTCGCCGTCGAGCTTGACGATCTTGGCCACGATGTTGTCCAGCGAGGTGCCGATGGTCTTCATGTCGTCGCTCAGCTTGTCGCTGGCGCTCGCCTCGCTCTTGCTCTGCAGGCGCAGGACGACGACGCCGGCGATGCAGACGACGAGGCCGATGCCGTACTTGCCCCAATCGACCTCGAGCTTGTCCAGCGAGGCGACCCAGGCGGTGTAGATGAAACCGAGCCACAGTAGGGCGAGACCGAGGATGCGCATCAGTGACCTCCTCCACCGCCGCCACCGGTGACGATATTGAATACGGCGAAGCCGACTCCGATCAACGCGTCGCCGACGATCAGGCCGGCCGCGATCGGAATGCCGACATCCTCGGACCAGCGCTTGCCCATGCGCCAGTCGCTGCCCAGGCGCAGGAGCGTGCCGATGGTGTAGGTCAGCACGATGTTGAACGGCAGGTAGAAGCCGAGCCCGACCAGGATGCCCAGGCCGCCCACGCCGCTGGCGCTGAGGATCGCGCCCATGCCGGCGCCGGCCAGGTACTTGAGCTTGGGAGCGTCTCCTCCCTGGATGCCTTCGATGATGCTGGCCAGGGCGACCCCCTGAGGCGCCGGGTACTTCTCGCCGCCCAGCGGCTCATCCTGGTGCAGCACGAAGATCAGGGCCATCACCAGGATCGGTCCGAGCCAGGTGCCGCAAAGCTGAGCCAACTGCTGTTTGCGGGGTATCGCGCCGACCAGATAGCCGGACTTGAGGTCCAGCATCAGGTCGGTGGCCTGGGACATGGCCACGCACATCGCGGCGCCGACCATCACCGAGGCGATCACCGTCGCCGTATCCGACATGCCGCTGGCGATGAAGATCAGGATCGTCACGCCGATCAGGGTCATGCCGGAAAGGGGAGACCAGTTGGTTCGCCCGATGCACTCGGAGAGCACCACCCCCGCCATCCAGATCCAGAGGGTGCCGAGGAGCGCCATGACGAAGCCGCGCACCAGGGTCATCTCGCCGACCGAGAATTCGGCCATGGTCAATAGCATGAGGAACGCGCCACCGACCGCCAGGTACAGCAGGCGAATGGGCAGCTCGTCCTTGGAGGCCTCGGTCTTGCTCTTGGCCGCGTCCTGCATGCTGCGGATGGCGCTGACCACCAGCGGAAAGGCCAGGGCCACTCCGGTGAGGGCGCCGCCGATCAGCATGCCGATGCCGACCGGGCGGAACAGACCGGTACGCAGCGAGTCCGCCTCGATGTCGGCAGGGACGATTTCGTTGCCCACCAGCAGGGGTGAGAGGATCCAGAAGCAGATGTAGCCGCCGATGACGAAGTAGATGCCCCCCTTGCCCGAGAGATAGCCGACGCCCACGGTGAGCAGCGACAGGTACCAGACGCCGTTCATGTAGCTGGGCATGCCGATCAGCGAACCGAGGTCGAAGTTCGAGACGCCGGTCAGTTCGGTGATCGTCGCGGCGATGGCGCTGACCACGATGCCGCCGATCAATAGCTGTGCCTTGCGGATGCCGGCACCGGGAGACTTGAGGATCGTCGCCACGGCGATGCCGCCGGGGAAGGGCAGACGCTCGAAGTCGATCATCTGCTTGCGCAGCGGGATGATGAAGGCGATGCCCATGATCGCGCCGGTGATGCAGCCCAGCACCGTCAGCGGGATGTTGAACTCGAGGTAGCTGCCGTCACCGGTGCGGCTGGACAGCACGAACAGCGCCGGTAGCGAGAACATCATCCCTGAGGAAGCCGCGTTCACGGCGCTTGCCAGGGATTGGTTGATGTTGTTCTCGACGATACTGCGCCGTCCGAGCACCCCGCGCAGGATGCCGAAGCCGAGGATCGCCGCCAGCTCCGAGCCCTCGATGGAGAACCCGAGTTTGAGCGCCGCGAAGCCCAGGCTGAGGGCCAGGATCGCCCCCAGGAAGTAGCCGACCAGCAGGCCGGTGATGGTCAGTTCGGGGTACGGTCCGAAGCGAATCGGCCGCCCCTGGGGATCCACAGGTTTCGACATAGGCCCCGCTTTTACCATTGTTCCGCCCGGATTCAAAGCGGAAGGCCGGCGGCCGCAAGCCGGCCGGCGGCCACCGGGGCTAGGGCGCCGGCTCCGAATCTCCGTTGCCGTTGGCCGCCTGGATCAGGTAGTAGCGGTCGTCGCCGGCCAGGGCCGCACCGTCGTCGCTCCAGGAGGGGGCGCTGCCGCTGTCGAACAGTTCGTTCTCCAGGTTGAACCCGCCGTCCGGGTTGGCCGAACGGTAGATCCGGTAGCGATCCGCCTCGCCGTGATCCGGGTCGAGGCCCGGCCGGGTCCAGGAGAGCAGGGCGTCGTCGCCGCTGCGATCGACCCGCAGACTGTCCACCGGGTTCGGCGCCGGATCGTGGGTGTCGCACTGGGGTTCCCAGAATTCGATCTCATCGATCGCGGCTTCGACCAGATTGCCGGTAGCGTTGCCGTCGGCGGCGGTGACCTTGAGCTCGACGCCGGGGCCGGGGACCACGTGGTCGGCGACCCGGAAGCTGACGGCGGTCCAGCGGGCCGCGGATTCGTTGGTGCCCATCTCCTCGAGCAACACGTCGGGGCTCGCCGCGCTCTCCCGAATCTCCAGGCGGAAGAAGTCTCCGGCGTCCTCGCCCAGATCCCGGTTGGCGAACCAGCGGTGAATCCGTACCCGTGCCTCGGGGTGGCCGGTCAGGTCGTAGGCTCCGGAGCGGGCAACCACCTGGCCGCCGTCGATGTCGTCGGTACCCAGGCCGCCGGCATTGCTGGCGGTGAACAGGCACTGCACGCCGGGGGCCGGGGTGACGTCGTCCTCGGGCTGGAACTCGGTGCCGTCGGGATCGCCGAGGATCCAGTCCCCGCTGGTCGCGGTGCTTTCGGCAGCGACGTGCTGCCAGCCGGTGACCCCTTCCATCGTGTCGCTGAGGAAGACCGCCTGGGTGCCGGTGCCGAAGGGGGAGTCTTCGGTTTGGTCGAAGCCGACGGCCAGGGAGCGGAAGCGCAGGGCGATCTCCTCGGTACAGGGCAGGCTGGTGCTCATGCGGATCCGCAAGTGCTCGACGGTCGAGGCCTGGCCCGCGGAGGCGATGTCATTGAGCGGCGCCGCGGCGCGCACGACCTCGACGTGGGGCGAGAGGCTCTCCACCTGGACCTGCACCGAGGTCGCCGTGGTGTCCCCGCTGTTGGCCAGGGTCAGCGGCAGATCGACCCACTCGCCGGGTTCGAGCACGCCGTCCCCGTCGCCGCCGACGCTGTCGTCCAGGCTGAGGGCGCTGCGTTCCAGGAAGACGCCGGAGACCGGCAGACGACCGGTGGCGGTGAGCGCGTAGCCCTGGGAGGCCTGGGGAATCGCGAAGGGGGCCACCCGCACGGTCCAGGTTCCCGCCTCGGGGTTCTCGATGCGAACCGCCTCGACGTTGTTGACCCGGTCGGGGCTGCCGCCGGGGACACTCTCGCCGGCGCTGAAGACGTTGCCCAGGTAGATCTGGCCGGAGGGGGATTCCACCTCGAGATCCAGATCGTTCACCAGATGAGTCGCCGCGGCGGGGTTCGACGGATAGTCGGTCCAGCTGACCACGACGCGCAACGGTTCGTTGCCGTCCAGCACCTCGAGGGAATAGCTGCGTGCCGGGTCCGCCGGCGCGCTGAAGGCATCGGCGGCGTCGTCGACGAACAGGCGCTTGGCGTCGCCGGGGAAGAACAGGGCGTCGTCGAGCATGATGCGGCCCCAGCCTTGATCCCGCTCCGGCGGCGGCGCCAGGTTGCGCATCGGCGTGGTCGAGACGATCAACATCGAGCGCAGCATTGCTGCCGAGGGGACGAAGGCGTCCGCCAGGTTCTCGCTACCGCCCGGATAGAACCCGTCCATGAAGTACTCGCGAACCAGCGCGGCGAACCCGGCGGCGGTCGGGCAGGCCATGCTGGTGCCGCTGGAGGACTTGGTGCCGCAGTTGTCGGTGCCGATGTTGCCGTCGTTGTCCGCGGAGATCACGCCCGACCCGGGAGTGGTCAGGTCCGGCTTGATCCGACCGTCGTCGGTGTAGCCCCGGGACGAGAAACCGGCGATCGAGTCGGAGCTCTCGCCGTGGGCGGTGGCGCCCACCGACAGGACGTTCTTGCCGGTGGCCGGGCTGGCGACGGTATCGGGACCGGAGCCGTTGTTGCCGGCGGCGAAGACCAGCAGGAAGTCCGGGTTGTCCCACATGAACGCGTCGGCGTCCTCGGAGCCGTCGGAGTAGATGTTGTAGGGCGTGAAGTTCTCCCGGTCGCCGTAGGAGTTGGAGTGGATCCTCGCTCCCTGGTCGTAGGCCTGCTGGAAGAACGGGGTCAGGCTCGCCGCGGGACAGCCGATGGCGGGGAGGTCGGCGCAGTTATCCGGAGCGTAGCCGCCGTCCTGCACCACCAGCTTGGCTGCCGGCGCCATGCCGTCGGCCGGGTCGCGGACTCCGTTGGCCAGATTGTCGGCCAGCACCGAACCGGCGACGTGGGTGCCGTGGTCCTGGTTGTCCCAGTCGGAGGCGACCGCGGGATCGTCCCCCGGAGCGAGGAAGTTGACGATCAGCACCTTGCGTTGGTTCGGGTCGGGACTGCCTACTCCGAAGCCGATGTTGGTCGGGGGCTGGCCCAGGACGTCGTCGCGGAAATAGCACATGTCGGCGTCGAGGCCGGTGTCGAGCACCGCCACCACCTGGCCTTCGCCGTGGAGCCCGTTGTCGTAGACCGGCGTCTCGCCGCCCCGGTCGAGCCCGGACTGGCCGGACCAGGCGCTGGCGTCATTGAGCAGTCGGTAGACCGGACGGCGGCCGATCCAGAGGGTTTCGGGCCAGGCCGAGGCCACGTCGAGGAGACGCCGGAGCTGGGCCGGGGTCGGTGTCACCACCAGCCGTGCGGCCCGTTCCAGCCGGCGCGGGGTCGCCGCGCTCCCGGATTCGAGTCCGTGAACGGTCAGCCCCAGGGCGTTCAGCCGCTGCGTGGCTTGCTGGAGGTCGGTTCCGCGCAAGAGCCGCAGGGTGACCGGGATGGTATCCCGCGGATCGTCGTCCTCGACCCCCTGCAGGTCCGGGTCGATGCGGAGCTCAGGGCGGTAAGGGGCGGTCCAGGCAACGCCGGGCAGCCGGGTCAGGGCCTCGGTCGCCCCTGCCGGCAGCCAGAGCAACAACCCCTCGGACCCCAGCGGCGCCAGGGTGCGTGCGCCGTGGGCGGCGAGGCGGCTGCGCAGGCGGGGCGTCAGCGGTGCGGTGAGGCGCACGACGTGGGCGCCTGCCTCGGTGGGGGCTTCGGCCTCGGCGCCGCCCTCGAGGGGCAAGACCCTGCCTGCGCGCATCTCGATCGCTTGGCCCGGGTCGACCGGTCCGCCCGGGGAGGCGGTCGCGGCGAGAGCGAAAAGGAGGCAGAGAACGACGGCGGTCAACGGCAGGCGAACAGGCATGAACGACCCCTCCTCGGCGCGAAAAAGACGCCTTGGCGACGTCTAGGTATACCCCTGTAATGCCGTTATGCCAATGCCGGATCCGGCGAGGATCCGGCAAGGACCCGTGGACGATCCGGGCTTTCCGTGAACGGGTGGGGCGGTTCCGCGGGTCGGCACGGGCTGCGGAGCCCCATCGGCGGGGCACCGGGGGAAATTCGGGGATGCGAATCGCCGGAAATGCCGGACCTTGTTTGGGGGGGAACCGCAAATACGATAGAATCCCCGATCTGAATATCCGTCGTGAAAGAACGGAGGGAGTTCCCATGAACTGGACGACGCAGGCAAAGCGAGCGCTGGCGATTCTGGTCCTGCTGGCGGCGCCGGCGGTGGCGATGGCTGACGAAGGTGGCATGGTCGACGTGGAGCTGGTCCTGGGCCAGGCTGCCGTGACCGAGCCGCTCAATCTCAAACTGGCGTTCTACCCGATCGAGTGGGGCACCGACGGTCAACTCCGTCTGCGCAACGCCGAGGTCGGCTACGTGACCTACGACCCGTCGACGCCTTCTCGGGTCGCCAAGTTCAACATCCAGCTCAAGCCGCTGACCCAGTATCAGGTCACCATCGACATCGTCGATCCGGAGACCGGTGAAGCGGACAAGAACATGGCCTATGTCTTCGCCGGCGATCTGGCCCAGATCACCGACGAGCGCCGGGTCAAGCTGGTGCCGGGCCGTTCGACCCCGGTCTCGCTCACGCTCAAGAAAGAGTTGCGCAGCGGCGACAAGGGTAACTTCGTCGACGTGTTCCCCAGCTCCGACTCCGCCGGCCAGTTCGAACTGGCCGTTTACTTCGGTCCCGACCAGGTGACCAACGAAGTCAACGAGATGTAGCCTTCGGGCACATCGGGTCGCGTATTCCGGGAGCCCCGCGCAAGCGGGGCTCTCTTGCGTTCAGGAGCCTTCGGGGTGGTTGAAGCCATGGAACGGTCCCCGGTGATCCGTTGCCGGGGGGTGCGCAAGTCCTTCGGCGAGGTGCGGGCGGTGGACGGCCTGGACCTGGAGATTCCGCCGCGGACCTGCTTCGGCCTGCTCGGCCCCAACGGGGCGGGGAAGACCACGACGATCTCGATGCTGGTCGGGCTCGAGCGTCAGGATCAGGGGGAGGTCCGGGTTCTGGGCCGGAGCTGGGACCGGGACGCCCGGGAGATCCGGCAGCGTATCGGGGTGCAGCTCCAGGAAACCCAGCTGCTGGAGAAGCTCTCGGTGGCGGAACTGGTCCGGCTGTTTCGCTCGTTCTACGGGCGGGGACGTCCGGTCGACGAGATCCTGGAGCGGGTCGGCCTGCGAGAGAAGGCCGCCGCTCGCTACAGCACCCTCTCCGGCGGGCAAAAACAGCGGTTGGCGCTGGGCTGCGCTCTGGTGGGCGATCCCGAGTTGTTGTTCCTCGATGAGCCCACCACCGGGTTGGACCCCCAGGCCCGGCGCCGGGTCTGGGAGATCGTGGAGGAACTGCGCAGCGCCGGCCGCAGCGTACTGCTGACCACCCACTACATGGACGAAGCCGAGCGTCTCTGCGATCGGATCGTGGTGATCGACCACGGCAGGGCGATCGCCGACGGCACGCCGTCGGAGTTGATCGGGCTGCTGGGCGCCTCGGGGTTGATCGAGGTGATTCTGGCGGAAGAGGACGCGGACAGGGCGGAGGCACTCTGCCGGGAGGTCCCGGCGGTGATGCGTTGCCAGCGGGAGGGGGCGCGCATTCGGCTGCACACCGACGATACCCGCCGGGTGTTGCCCCGGTTGGTCGAGAAACTGGAAGAAGCCGGAGTGGCCTACCGTGACCTGCACACCCACCGTCCGACCCTCGAGGATGTGTTCGTTCACCTGACCGGGAGGTCGCTGCGCGATGGGTGAGTCTCGCTTGTGTGAGTTGCTGGAGTTGACCCGGGTGCGGGTGCTGCTGTTCTGGCGTGAACCGGAAGCGGTGTT
>CAZBZH010000017.1:0-19465 GCA_964496265.1 uncultured Acidobacteriota bacterium
TCTGCCCGCCGCGGGTGCGGTAATGCAGGGAGCAGAGATCGTCGGACATGATCTGCAGGGCGTAGAGCACGTAGTCCAGGTACTGAATTTCCAGCAGCGGACGGAAGCCGCGCATGGCCAGGCCGATCCCCTGCCCCACGATGGTGGTCTCGCGGATGCCGGTGTCGCTGACCCGCAGCTCGCCGTATTTCTCCTGCATGCCCGAGAAGCCCTGGTTGACGTCGCCGAGCTGGCCGACGTCCTCACCGAAGACCACCAGATTGGGATGGCGGCCCAACGCTTCATCGAAGCAGCGGTTCAGCACCTCGAAGCCGCGCAGGGTCTCATCGCCGGCCTCCGCCGCCACCGGCGGAATCTCGAGGGCCGAAGCCGGGCCCTCGATGTAGAGGTGGGAGCTGAAGCGCTCCTTGTTGATCCGGGTCTGGTCGTGCTTCCAGTCAATCAGCTGCTTGCGCGCCGGCTGGTCTTCGTCGCGGACCAGCACCAACGCTTCCTGCACCGCGTGCATGATGTCCCGGCGCAGCGGCGTGGGGATGCGCTTGACCTTGTCCCGCACCGCCTCGAGCTTTTCCTTCTGCGGCGAGCGCCAGGCGAGTTGGTCGAGGATGCCGACCACCTGATCCAACTCGTCGCGAATCGGCTTGTGGAAGGCGTCCCAGGCCTCGGACTTGACGTCGAGCACGTGCTGCTTGTCCTCGGCCTCGAAGGCATCGAGTTCCTTGGCCGTGGCGATCTTCTGGGAGATCATCCACTGGCGCATCTTGTCGATGCCGTCGAAGTCCTTCTCCCACTGGAGCCGTTCCTTCGACTTGTAGCGCTCGTGGCTACCCGAGGTGGAGTGCCCCGACGGTTGGGTCATTTCCAGCACGTGGATGATCGCCGGCACATGCTCCTTGCGGGCGGTCTCGGCGGCGTTGAGATAGGTCTCGACCAGCGACGGGTAGTCCCAGGCCTTGACGGTGTAGATGTCGTAGCCGTTGGTGCCCTTCTTGCGCTGGAAGCCGGCGAGCAGCTCCGAGATGTTGCCCTTGGTCACCTGGATGTGGTTGGGCACCGAGATGCCGTAGCCGTCATCCCAGACCGACATGACCACCGGGGCCTGCAGCACGCCGATGGCGTTGATCGCCTCCCAGAACATGCCCTCGGCGCAGCTGGCGTTGCCGATGGTGCCGAAGGCGACCTCGTTACCCTTGTCCGAGAAGCCCTCGAAGTCCTCGAGTCCGTCGAGATGGCGGAACAGCCGGGAGGCCAGACCGAGCCCGACCAACCGGGGCATCTGGGAGCCGGTCGGCGAGATGTCCGACGCCGAGTTGTACTCGTCCCGCAGACGCTTCCAGCTGCCGTCCTCGTTGAGCATCCGCGAGGCGAAGTGGGCGGTCATCGAGCGACCCGACGACGAGGGGTCGTGCTCGAGCTCGGGATGGGCGTAGAGCTGGGCGAAGAAGTTGGCCAGGGTGGTCATGCCCGTGGCGAACATGAAGGTCTGGTCGCGGTAGTAACCCGAACGGAAGTCACCCTTGCGGAAGGCCCGCGCCATGGCGAGCTGGGCGATCTCCTTACCGTCGCCGAAGATGCCGAACTTGGCCTTGCCGGTGAACACCTCTTTCCGACCGATGATGCTGGCCTGGCGGCTCTGGAACGCCAGACGGTAATCGCGGACGATGCTCTCGCGGCTGATGCCGTGGGACTTGGCCAGGCTCGTCTTCGACTGGGGCACGCGTCGCCTCCTAGTGGGGTCGATCCGGAGGGAACGGTCGCGCGGGACGCCCTCGCGGGTGTTGTCGGGTCGGAATGTCGAACGGGCTTGGAATGGTACCACGCGGGGGACAATTCCGCGGGTCCGCCGACGGGCGCACGGCAGCGCGGCGCCGGAGGACCCGACGACGCAAACCGTTGATTTCAAATGAGTAAAATCCCCGAACGGCAGGGACCCGAAGCGGGCTCGCCCGCTCCGTCCGGGCGGGACCGGGAAGGGATCCGGACTAGGAACCGGCTCCGGTCGCCTGACGGATATCGGGCATCAGGCGATCGATTTCCTGCTCGAGACAGTTCAGCACCTGGGAGGCCCCGGCGACCGCACCCTCGCGCCCCAGCTTCTCCAGGCGGAAGGCCTCATCGGCGGCGGGCTTGGCGGCGATCGCCACCAGGGAGCCCTTCAGCCGGTGGGCGGTGCGCTCGACGGTCCCGGCGTCCCCGGAGGTAACCGCTTCCCGTACATCTTCCAGCATGCGGGGAGTCTCGCTCAGGAACAGGGCGAGCACCTCACCCATCAGCTCCTGATCGCCACCGGTCTGGCTCAGCACGAATTCCTGGTCGAACGTGGGTCGATCACTCATGTCGGTCGGCACCTCTCATGGGACTCCGGCCAACCCGGAGTCGCGAAGCTGACACCGAGATCGGCCGTAGATCCGCCGACTTGAGTGAGTTACGAAATCGTAGTTGCTCGATCGCCACGGACGGCGAGCCTAACTCCCGTCCTCCAGCTCACCGGCCATCGACTCCCGGATGCTGCGGCGCAGCGCCTCGCGGATTCCCGAATGCTCGAATGTGACCACCACCCGGTCCGGTTCACGGCGCACCTCGTAGCCGCACGTCATGCCGACCTCGGAGCAATCCTCGACCATGCCCTCGAAGAACTCGGTCAGGTCCGCCTCGACTCGGTCCGGATCGCCGCCGGCGCCGGAGAGGAAGCCGTTGAGGCTGTCGGCGGAGGTCACGTCGATCCCGAACTGCAGCGCGACCAGCTCGATATCCTCGATCATCGGCTCGGCGTCCTCGGAATCCCTGAGATGGCGCAGGTGGCGAACCCCGTTGGCATCGAAGCGCCCCTGGATCTCCCACTCCCCGGGTTCGGCCACCAGCAGCGCCGACGCCTCCCGCGGCTCCGGCTCCGCCCCCTCGCCGGAGACCCGGTCGATCACGAGAAGCATCGCCTCCTCGCTGGCGGCCCAGAGCATCGTGCCGCCGAGAAAGGCCAGCGCCGCCTCCTCGTCGAATACCTGGTACTCCACATCGCGGTGGGTCGCTTCGCGAATCGTCGTGTCGCCGGAGGACGCGGCCATCCCCACGAACATCCGGATCAGCTTGGGGAAGGCCCGCAGGTTGATCGCGGCGACGGTGTGCATCGAGCCGTCGCCGGCGGGCTCGAAGACCACCGTGACCTCCTTGGGAACGTACATCGAGAGCCCCTGAGCGCCCTGGCTCTCCTGCATCTGCCGGAACGACTCGAGCCAGCTCATCGAGTCGGGGAGCTGCTCCCGGGCCGCCTCGGACTGGGCCGTCTGCATGTCGAAGAACAGGGTCGTCAGGAAGTTCACCAGATCGCCGTCGGCGTCCTCGGCATCGATCCGCACCACGTTGGTCGTTTCCGCCACCGCGATGTCGCCGGTCTCGATCTGCTTCCCGGCCGACGTCAGCCACCAGGCGCCGAAGGTCATGGCCAGGAACGCGGCGAGGATCAGCAATCCACAGCCGACGCCACAGCCCAGCAACACCTTGAGCCAGGTCGGGAACCGGCTGTTCCCGGCGGGCGGCGGCGATGGGGAAACGGGCGGGGTGTCGGCGGCCTGTGCTTCTTCGGACATCGAGACTCCTCGGAACGTCGCGCGGGTGCCCGTAGAATAGAACCGATTCCCCGCGGATGCCCCCGGCAGTTGGAGTGCTCATGCCCGAAGCGGTCACCCTCTACTTCGACGTCATCTCCCCCTACGCCTGGCTCGGCCTCAAGGCCGCGGAACCCTTCGGCCGGGCCCACGACCTGGAGTGGCGCCTGCGGCCGGTGGTCTACGGCGCGCTGCTGGACGCCACCGGCCTGGTCGGTCCGGCGGAGATCGAATCCAAGCGGCGCTACACCTTCTTCGACATCGGCCGCCTCGCCGCCCGGGAGGGCTATGCCTTCCAGGGGCCTCCGGCCCATCCCTTCCGCTCACTCGAGGCGCTGCGCACGATCTGCCTGTTCCTCGACCGCCCCGAGACCCTGCCCCTGGCGGTGGCCCTCGCCGATGCGGCCTGGGCCGAGGGACGGGACCTGACCGACCCGGCGGTGATCGCCGACGTGGTCGCCGGCCGGGGACTGGACGCCGAGGGGCTGCCCGGCAGGCTGGCGGACCCGCAGATCAAGCAGCGGCTCCAGACCCACACCGCCGAGGCCCTCGAGGCGGGCGTCTTCGGCGTCCCGACCTTCGCCTGGCGGGGTGAGTTGTTCTGGGGGCACGACCGGCTGGAGCTGCTCGCCGGCAGACTCACCGGCACGATTCCGGACACCTCCGAACGGGCTCGCCAGTTCCTCTCCCGGCCCCGGGGCATCGACCGCAAGGGTTCCCCCGGACGCTAACGGCTGGCGCTATACTCTCGGCGCTCTGTCCCGATCCTGAGGAGGAACGATGAGACGCACGCTGCTCGCGGCGGCACTCCTTGCCCTCGCCCTCGTGCCGGCCCACGCGGCCGCCCCGGCGAGCGCCAGCGAGATCCGCCCCCTGCTGATCGGCTCCGCGGTGCCCGAGGCCACGGTGCAGACCCTGGACGGGGAGTCCGTCCAGCTCTCCGGGGACGACCCGGCGGTCCTGATCTTCTACCGCGGCGGTTGGTGACCCTACTGCACCAGACAGTTGGGTCAACTGTCCAAGATCGAAGATCAACTCGTTGAACTCGGCTTCCGGCTCGTGGCGCTCAGCCCCGACCGACCGGAAGAATTGAAGAAGACCCTCGGCAAGACCGAGATCGCCTTCGACCTGTTGTCCGACGCCAAGATGGACGCGGCCCAGGGGTTCGGGATCGCCTTCAAGCTGGACGACAAGACCAAGGAGGTCTATCGCGGCTACGGCATCGACCTGGCCAAGTCCAGCGGTGAAGAGCACGGCCTGCTGCCGGTCCCCGCGGTGTTCCTGGTCGCCGGCGGCAAGATCCGTTTCAGCTACGTCAACCCGGACTACCGGGTGCGCCTGGACGCCGATGCGCTCCTCGCCGCGGCCAAGGCCGAAGCGGCGGCCATGAAGAAGTAGCCGGGCGACCGGCCCACGACGAACAGAAAAGGGCGGACCCGAGGGTCCGCCCTTTGTTGTTTCGCGTGGTTGTGCGCCGTGGGGGCTACTTGAAGAAGAGCAGCTCGCGGTAGGAAGGCAGCGGCCAGAGATCCGAGGCGACCCGGGCCTCGAGCTTGTCGCCGAACTCACGGACCTTGTCCATCAGCGGCTCGATCGTCTCCTTCATGTACGTGGCGTGGGCCAGCTCCCCGTCGGACTCGTGCCGGTTGGCCGCGCCGAGGGCGTCGATCGCCGAGCGGAAGCCGTCGACCAACTTGACGAAACTCTCGAGTTCCGCCTTCTGTCCGGCGGACTCGACACCGGCGCCCAGGGTTGCCTGGAGCGATTCCGCCAGCCGCCGCTGGTGCTCGGTCGCCGCCGGCAAGATCATCTGCTGGCCGATGTTCGTCATCGTCTCCGATTCGATCTGCATCTGCAGCGCGTACTTCTCGAGGTAGGCGTTGGCCCGGCTGCGTACCTCGTCCTCGCTGAGCACGTTGTACTTGCCGAACATCTCGATCGACTTGGCGTCGATCAATCTCGGCAGCGCGTCGACGGTGCCCCGCAGGTTGGGCAGGCCGCGTTCCTCGGCCTCCTTGTGCCACTCCTCGGAGTAGCCGTCGCCGTTGAAGATCACCCGCTTGTGGTTCTTGACGGTCTGCTGCAGCACCTTGCGCACGCTGGCCTCGAGATTCTCGGGCGAGCGGTCATCCCCGACCTCGGCCTCGAGCCGGCTGACCAGCACGTCGATCGACTCGGCCACGATGGTGTTCATCACCGTGTTGGGCCAGGCGGAGGTCGCCGAGGAGCCGACGGCGCGGAACTCGAACTTGTTGCCGGTGAAAGCGAAGGGAGAGGTGCGGTTGCGGTCGCCGGAATCCCGCGGGATCTGCGGCAGGCTCAGGGCACCCAGGTCCATCTCGCCCCCCTTGAGGGTGCGGGTCGGCGCACCGGCCTCGAGCTGCTCGACCAGGTCGGTCAGCATGTCGCCGAGGAAGATCGAGATGATCGCCGGCGGCGCCTCGTTGGCTCCCAACCGGTGATCGTTGCCCGCCGAGGCGATGGCGGCGCGCAGCAGGTCGGCGTGGATGTCCACGGCGCGGATGACCGCGCAGAGGAACACCATGAACTGCATGTTGGTGTGGGTCTCATCCTGCGGATCGAGCAGGTTGACCCCGGTGTTGGTCGACATCGACCAGTTGTTGTGCTTGCCCGAGCCGTTGAGGCCGGCAAAGGGCTTCTCATGCAGGATCGCCTGCATGCCGAAGCGGGGCGCGACCCGCTTGATCGTTTCCATGATCACCATCTGGTGGTCACAGGCGACGTTGCTGGTCTCGAAGGTCGGGGCAATCTCGTACTGCCCCGGCGCGACCTCATTGTGCCGGGTCTTGACCGGAATACCGACCCGGTACATTTCCTTCTCGGCCTCGGCCATGAAGGCCAGCACCCGGCGCGGGATCGAACCGAAGTAGTGGTCGTCGAGCTGCTGCCCCTTGGGCGGCTTGGTGCCGAACAGGGTGCGGTCGCAGTTGACCAGGTCGGGGCGGGCGAAGAACAGCTTGCGGTCGACCAGGAAGTACTCCTGCTCGGCGCCGACGGTGGTGGTGATACGGGTCACCCCCTTGTCGGTCCCGAACAGCTGCAGCACCCGCACCGCCTGGGCGGCCAGCGCATCCATCGAGCGCAGCAGCGGGGTCTTCTGGTCGAGGGCGGCGCCGGTCCAGGAGACGAACGCCGTGGGAATGCAGAGGGTGACGTTGTTCTCACCGCGGAGCAGGAACGCCGGGCTGGTGGCGTCCCACGCGGTGTAGCCACGCGCCTCGAAGGTGGCGCGCAGTCCACCCGAGGGGAAGCTGGAGGCATCGGGCTCGCCCTGACACAGCTCCGAACCCGAGAGGGCGTAGACCATGCCCCCCTCACCGTCGGGAGCGACCAGGGAATCGTGCTTCTCGGCGGTCAGACCGGTCAGCGGTTGGAACCAGTGGGTGTAGTGGGTGGCGCCGTTCTCGACGGCCCAGTCCTTCATCACCACGGCGACCACGTTGGCCAGCTCGCGATCGAGGGGTTCGCCGTGCTCGATGGTCTGCATCAGCTTCTTGTAGACGTCCTTGGGCAGACGTTGACGCATGACCTTGTGGCTGAAGACATCCTTGCCGAAATAGCTGTCGACCCCGGCATGTCCGGCGTCGGGATCGGACTCCATCCATGAAGTCGCAGACCGAAGGGCTTCATCTTTGGTGGTAGTGCTCGACATCGCTCGTTCCATCTCCTGACTCGGGAACCTTCCCGCGATCCAAATATGGGTAGGATTCGCCTGCACGGCGACCGGGTTCGCGTTCTGATCAGCTTGAGCTTGGGAACGACGGATCCGGGACTCGAAGGCCACCCCTGGCTTCGATCGACTCCAGCCGCACCCCACTGCGGCCATCGACGGCTGGAATTCTACAAGATCCTGTGGACTATCGAACTAAACCGAACGGGATCAACGACTTGAGTTCCGGAATCGGCCTCAACGGGGCCGATGGCCGGGTTGATCGTGCCCCAGGACCGGGTGCACCCGGTAGGGCGCCTCGAGCCGCTCGATCTCCTGGGACGTGAGCTCGATCCCCACCGCGGCGGCCGCGTCATCCAGGTGCGCGGCCCGGGTCGTACCGACCACCGGGGCGACCACCCCGGGCACCGAGAGCAGCCAGGCCAGGGCCACCTGGGCCGGCTTCGCACCCCGGGCAGCGGCGACCTCGACCAACGCCTCGACCACGTCGAAGTCGTCATCCCGGTAGTACATGCGGTCGGCGAACTCATCGTTCCGTGCCCGCTCGGTGGGACGAGGATCCCGGCGGCTGCGGGCGCCGGTGAGCAGACCGCGGGCCAGCGGGCTCCAGGGCAAGACCCCGACCCCCTGATCGACGCACAGCGGAATCATCTCCCGCTCCTCCTCGCGATAGATCAGGTTGTAGTGGTTCTGCATCGAGACGAAGCGGTGCCAGCCCCGCTCACCCGCCGTGAACAGGGCCCGGGCGAACTGCCACGCCGCCATGCTGCTGGCTCCGAGGTAGCGCACCTTCCCGGCGCGGACCAACGCGTCCAGCGCCTCGAGGGCTTCCTCGGCGGGGGTCGCTTCATCCCAGCGGTGAATCTGGTAGAGGTCGATGTAGTCGTGGCCCAGGCGGCGCAGCGACGCCTCGCAGGCGGCGATCACATGCTTGCGCGAGAGCCCGCGGCGGTTGGGTCCCTCGGCGACCGGAAAGTAGACCTTGCTGGCCAGGACGTAGTCGTCCCGCGGGGCCAACTCGGCCAGCAGCCGGCCGGTAACCTCCTCGCTCACGCCGGCCGAGTACATGTCGGCAGTGTCGAAGAAGTTGATGCCCAGTTCCAGGGCGCGAACGAAGTGCTCCCGGGCGGCGTCTTCCCCGAGGGTCCAGGGACGCCAGGCCGGGTCGCCGTAGGTCATGCAACCGAGGCAGATCCGGGAGACTTGCAGGCCGGTCCGGCCCAGCGCGGTGTAGATCATGATGTTCGCTGTCCTCCGCCGGGCCGAACCTCTGGATCGTTTTCAGTCGTGGATCAGTCCTTGTCGCCGAGCTGCTTCTTGGCGTCGTCGACCAGTTCCTCGGCGCCGTCCTTGACGTCGTCAGCGACCTTCTTGGCGTCGTCGGCCAGATCGCTCGCGGCGTCCTTGGCGTCGTCGTAGGCATCCTTGGCATCGTCGGCCAGGTTGTTCGCGGCGTCCTTCGCATCGTCCGCCAGCTCACCGGCGGTCTTCTTGGCGTCATCGGCCATCTCGCCCGCCGCGTCCTTGGCGTCGGACATGGCGTCGTCGATCGCCTTGCCCGCCTCTTCGGCGGAACCCTCTTCACCGCAACCGGCGAAGAAGGCACAGCAGGCCACGAGACAACCGATCATCAAGAGCTTCCACATCGTCTTCTTCATCACATCCCCTCCATGTGCATGGACTTTCCATCGGTAATGGTCGGTTCACCAGGGCGCCGTTCAGCGCCGGAACGGAACCGGACCGGGTAAGGCAAGATCAATCGAGTAAGCGGCGAAGCACCGAGCGAGCCGACAGGAAGCCGCGCAGGGAACCTTCCCGGGTCACCGGGATATGGCGATATCCGTCGACCCCCATGCGATGCAGTGCCCAGGCCAGCGGGTCCTCCTCGCGCAACCGCATCGGCTCGGGCGTCATCGCCCGGTCGAGCCGCGTGCGCTCAGGATCTAGACCACGGGAAATCACCCGAGTCACATCCCGCTCGGTCAGCACTCCGGCCAGTCGTTCGCCGTCCATCACGAACACGCAACCTTCACCGCGTTCCTGCATCATCTGAATGGCATCGGTCACCGTGGAGTCCGGCGAGGCGGTGAGCGGATCCTCGAGAGACACCCCGGAGATCGGCTGGGTCAGGAGCGGATCGGCAGGATCGAAGCTGCTGCCGTGGACATCCAGACCGGCCAGGTCCATGCCGCAGCTCTCGCACAGGTCGACCCCTGGGATATTGTCGTGGCCGCAGGCGGGACAACGCATGCTCAGGCCCCTTCCGGCGACTGGAAGCGTTGGCGCAGCCGGGGCGGCAGGTTGACCGTCTCCTCGGGGAACAGATCGGTGACGAACTGCACGATGTCACCGCTGGTCATCATCCCCCGCAGGTTCTCTTCCCGATCGACCAGGACCAGGTGGCGGAAATTCCGCTCGACCATGACCTGCATCGCCTCGGCCAGGGTCTGCTGACGGCGGATCGTCACCGGCGGGAAACTCATCACCTCACGCACCGGCGTGATTCGCCGCTGCTCGGGATTCTGCAGCAGGTCTTGCGAGAGCCGGGTTACCACGTCCCGCTCGGTGAACACCCCGACCGGCCGCTGCCCGTCGATCAGCACCACGGCGCCGCGACGCCCGCGAACCAGCATCTGCAGCGCCTGGTGCAGGGTGGCGGTGTTGGCCAGCCGCGGGGCAGGCAGGGGCCCCATCTCCAACACCGACGTATCCCGCATGATTTCGGCAAGAGTCGGCACCCCCGGAGTCTACACCAGGGCCCGGGCGGCAATCGGCGCGGGCCGCCGGTGGACGGCCCCTGAGAGGGATGAGACAATGCCCTTTCCCACGTCTCCGGACCACCCCAGCCGAAAGGTGAACCCATGCGGGCAACCGAACAGCAGGCGGCGCAAAATGTGCGCCTGGCCGAAGATTTCAGACGAATTCGGGATGTTTCCCGCCGCCTCTGCGAGCCGCTGGAGCCCGAGGATTTCGTCGTCCAGTCGATGCCCGACGTCAGCCCGACCCGCTGGCATCTGGCCCACATGACCTGGTTCTTCGAGACCTTCGTGCTGCGCGCCCACGCCGAGGGCTACCGCCCGGTCGACGAGCGCTACGAGTACCTGTTCAACTCCTACTACAACGAGGTGGGCGAACAGTTCCCCCGCCCGGACCGCGGCATGCTGACCCGCCCGACGGTCCGCGAGATCTTCGCCTACCGGGAAGCGGTCGACGACGCGGTCGCGGCGCTGCTGGAACAGCGCGGAGACGACCCGGCGCTGGCCGAGCTGATCACCCTCGGGCTGAACCATGAGCAGCAGCATCAGGAATTGATGCTGATGGATATCAAGCACGTCTTCTCACGCAACCCGCTCTACCCGGCCTACCGGCCGGCCGACGGGGCTCCGGCGACCCGGGTGGAGGCGGACCCGCCCCTCGATTTCGAGGGCGGCCTGGTCGAGATCGGGCACAGGGCTGACGGCTTCTGTTTCGACAACGAGCGTCCGCGGCACAAGAGCTGGCTCGAGGCCTACCGCCTGGCCTCGCGGATGGTGACCAACGGCGAGTACCTGGACTTCGTGCGTTCAGGAGCGTACCGCGATCCCCGCCACTGGCTGGCCGATGGCTGGTCCACCGTGCAGAGCGAGGGCTGGAAGGCGCCGCTCTACTGGGTCGAACAGGACGGCGCCTGGTTCGAGTTCACCCTTCGCGGCCTCGAGCCTCTCAACCTGGACGCCCCGGTCTGCCACACCAGCTACTTCGAGGCGGACGCCTTCGCCTCCTGGAGCGGCAAACGCCTGCCCACCGAGCAGGAGTGGGAACACGCCGCCACGGGAATCGAACTCGCCGGCAACTTCCTCGAAGGCGGCGCGCTGCATCCGCTGCCCCACGGCGCCGCCGGCGGTGGACGCCACCAGATGTTCGGCGACTGCTGGGAGTGGACCCGCAGCCCCTACGCCGCGTACCCCGGCTATGCCCGCCCCGAGGGCGCGATCGGCGAATACAACGGCAAGTTCATGTGCAACCAGTTCGTCTGCCGCGGCGGCGCCGCGGTGACCTCCCACGATCACATGCGCCGTAGCTACCGCAACTTCTTCTATCCGTCGATGCGCTGGCAGTTCACCGGCATCCGGCTGGCCGAGGACCTGCGGTGACCGCCGCCGATCTGATGGCCACGCGGGTGCTGACCGTGCATCCGACGGATCCCGCCGAGGAGGTTTGCGACCTGTTTCAGCACGCCCGGGTGCACTGCGCTCCGGTGGTCGAACCCGACGGCACGCTGGTCGGCATCGTCAGCCAGGAAGATCTGCTGATGGGAGGCACGAGCCAGTCGGGAGAATCGGGCAGGCAATCGACCTCGGTCGGCGAGATCATGACCTCACCGCCGATCTCCGCCGCCCCCCAGACCCGGGTCAGCGACCTCTGCCGCATGATGTGGCGGCTGCGCATCCATCACCTGCCGATCGTCGACCGGGACCAGGTCGTGGGAATGGTCTCGTCGCTGGATATCTGCCGGGTCGTCGGGGAAGAGAAGCTCGGAGCCCCGGAAAACTAGCGCCCGGCTCCGAAGGCCAGGCGCCAGACCCACTCCCCCAGGGCGAACAGCCCCCCGCCGGCGGTCCCCACCAGGATGTCGACCAGGGTATCGGCGATGCTGACCTGGAGGTCCGCCCCGAGCGCCTTGAAGGCGGTCATCTCGCCGTACTCCCAGAAGACCCCGGCGACGCAGGACAGGCCGACCAGCAACAGCACCCGAATCAGACCCGCCACCGGGTCGATCCAGCCCCTTTCGGCTGCCAGATGGAGGCAGCCGGCGAAAAAATACGCGATCGCCAGCCCCCCGAAGAGATGGAGCGGAATGTCGACGTGGGGAATCCGGTCGTAGACGTCGGTGCCCTGCCACAGCACCATATGCACGGAAAAAACCAGTAATGGCGCCCAAATTGCCTTCAGCGCCAAGTCTTGCATCAGCCGCGTCATCGTGGGAGCGAGTATGGCTCCGGGGCTGAATGAGGGCAACAACGCCCCGGGAAATCGGGATTTTCCGGCTCCGGAGGGCGCCAACCCCGGTCCGGCTTGAAGCCGTTGCTAACGTAATAGTGAGCTATGTCCAATGTAAGTCCAAGCCGTCACCCGATTGCCGTCGTCGCCCGCCGAACCGGGCTGCGCGTGGATGTTATTCGGGCCTGGGAACGCCGCTACAACGTGGTGGAACCCGAGCGCACGCCCGGGAACCGGCGCCTGTACTCCGACGAGCAGGTGCGCCGCCTGATGTTGCTGCGCGAGGTGACCGACGCCGGTTGGCAGATCGGCCAGGTCGCCTCCCTGCCCGACCAGGAGCTCAGGCAACTGCTCGAGAGTTCCAACCAACGGCCGGTGCTAGAAGACCCGCCCGGAGAGGTCCAGCGGGACCTGCGGGTGGAGGACCGCATCGAGGCCTGCATCCGTTCGATCCGCGAGTTGGACGGCCGGGCGCTCAAGCGCAACTTCGAGCTGGCCTCGATGGAATTCAGCCGGGTCGACCTGTTGGACCGGCTACTGGTCCCGATGCTGCGGCGGATCAGCGCCGAGTGCGCCAGCGGCCGGCTGCGAGCGGCCAACGAACACCTGGCGACCATGGTGCTGCGTTCGTTCCTCGACGAACTTCATCCGGCGTACGCCCCCGGACCGACGGTGCCGCGGGTCGTGGTCACCACCCCGATCCATCAGCACCATGAACTGGGCTGTCTGCTGATCGCCGCCACCGCCCGCACCGAGGGCTGGCGCACGATCTACCTGGGACCGAACCTCCCCGCCGAGGAGATCGCGGGCGCGGTACGCAAGCGCAACGCCATCGCGGTCGCCCTGAGCATCGCCTTCCCTGCCGATGACCCCCAGCTTCCCCGGGAGCTGCGGCGACTGGGCCGCCTGCTAGGCGACGAGACCCAGATTCTCGTGGGGGGCCGCTCCGCCGGTTCCTACAAGGGTGTGCTGGACGAGATCGACGCGGTGCACATGGAGCATCTCGGGCATCTGCGCGAACAGCTCCAGACGCTGAGACTGCAGCCGCCGCCGAAGCGCAACATGGCCGATCTCGAAGACGATCCGATGGACTTCGACACGGAACGTCGCCGGGACGAAGGCGAACAGCGCGACTGACCGGGCGGCGCCGGCTACTCCGGCTCCCACCAACCTCCTTTTCGACCTCCGCATCGCGCCTGGACGCGCACCGGCGGCGCCGTGGCTTGCGTCCGCCGCTAGGGTGAATTCGGAGGGAACCATGCACCGAAACTTCGTCCTGATCCTGTTGATCGCCGTTCTGCTTGCCTCGAACTCCGTCCTCGCCGACTGGCCCCAGTGGCGCGGTCCCGACCGGGATGGCCACTCCTCCGGCGACGCCTGGCCGGCTGACCTGGAGACACTCCAGCCGCTATGGTCCGCGGAGCTGGGCAAGGGCTATCCGGGACCGATCGTCGCCGAGGACCGGGTCTTCGTCGTCGAGTCGCTCAAGGACGAAGCGGTACAGGTCCGGGCGCTCGCGCGTAAATCGGGCGAGGAGTTGTGGAGCCACGCCTGGGATTCGTCGGGCAAGGTGCCGTTCTTCGCGGCGGCCAACGGCGACTGGGTGCGCGCGACTCCCGCCTACGACGGCAAGCGGCTGTTCGTCGGAGATATGCAGGAGGTGCTGGTCGCCCTCGACGGGGAGACCGGCGCGGTGCAGTGGACGGTCAACTTCCCCGAGAAATTCGGCACCAAGGTCCCGGACTTCGGCTTTGCCTCGTCGCCGATGCTGCTCGACGGCGCGCTGATCGTCCAGGCCGCCGACTCGGTCGTCAGCCTCGACGCCGAGAGCGGCGAGGTGCGCTGGCGCAGCCTGGCCGCCGAGACCGACATGATGTCCCGTGGCGCCTTCTCCTCCCCGTTCGTGGCCAGGATGGGCGACCGTGAAGTGCTGCTGATTCAGGGCCGCCAGCAACTGAACGGGCTGGATCCGGCGACCGGCAAGGTGCTGTGGTCCCACACCGTCCCCAGCTTCCGTGGAATGAACATCCTCACCCCGGTGGTCCACGGCGACGGCGTGTTCACCAGCACCTACCGTCAGAAGTCGTTCTTCTACGAGATCGGCGCCGACTCGGTGCGCGAGGCATGGACGCTTCCCGCGGCGGCCTACATGTCGTCGCCGGTCGTACTCGACGGCCACGCCTACATGCATCTGGGTAACGGCCGGCTGGCCTGCATCGACCTGAGCAACGGCAAGGAAACCTGGCGCAGCTCCGAGTCCTTCGGCAAGTACGTCAGCATGGTCGTTCGCGGGAAACAGCTGCTGGCGCTCACCTCCGACGGGGAGTTGCTGCTGATCGCGGCGAATCCGGCGGAGCTGGAGCTGGTTTCCCGCCGGGAGGTCTCCGAGGAAGAGACCTGGGGCCATCTGGCAGTCGCCGGCGATGAGGTCTACGTGCGGGAACTGAAGGGCATCCGCGCCTTCCGCTTCACCCGCTAGGCCGGAACCGCGCTCCTTTCGGGCCCGGCCGATGGACGGCTATCGGCCGGGTCTCGAAGTTCGACAGAAAAACCTCCGAGGGCTGAATCCGCCGCCCGAAGCTCGACGAAGACTAGACAGAAGCCGGACAACACGCCCCCCGGCCCACTGAACTAGAAAGCGAAGGAGCTTCGAAAATGATGCAGAAGAGTCTCAAGACGATCGCCGCCCTGGCCATTCTGGCCCTGATTGCCCTGCCCCTCAGCGCCGGAAACAAGTCCCAGCCGGACATCGTCGATATCGCCGCCGGAGCCGAGAGCTTCAGCACCCTGGTCGCCGCCGTTCAGGCCGCCGGCCTGGTCGACGTGCTCAAGGGAGACGGTCCGTTCACCGTCTTCGCTCCGACCGACGATGCCTTCGCCGCCCTGCCGGCGGGCACCCTGGACTCGCTGCTCCAGGACAAGGAAGCGCTGACCAAGATCCTGACCTACCACGTGGTCCCCGGAAAGGTGATGGCCAGCGACGTGGTCAAGCTCAACTCGGCCAAGACCGTGCAGGGCCAGTCGATCAGCATCGACACCGCCAACGGCGTCAAGGTCGACAACGCCAACGTGGTCAAGACCGACATCGTGGCCAAGAACGGCGTGATCCACGTGATCGACGCCGTGATCCTGCCCAACTAGTTCTTCCCCGGAAGCCACTTCCCCCCGGTGGCAGGGAGCCGGAGAGGCGCAATCCGCCCTCTCCGGCTCTCTACTTTCCCCCTAAAGACACTGCCCCATGGAGAGCATGCTCATGTCTCGATTGATTTCCGTCACCACGTTGTTGCTGGTCCTGGCCACGCCGGCCGCCGCCCAGGGTGTCTACCTGGATCTGTTCGCCGGAACCGGCGAAACCGACGACACCAACTTCGCCGTCCTGGGAACGAGCCGAATCGATACCGCCTTCGACAACACCTTCACCTACGGCATCGCCGTGGGCTACGACTTCGGCAACTCGTGGCGCCTGGAAGGTGAACTGACCCGCCGTGAAGCGGACGTGGACACGCACCAGCTCGACGGAGGTGCGCCGATCGACGGCTCCTTCGGTGAAGGCAACTCCGTGTCGCTGTTCGCCAACGTGTTCTACGACTTCGAGACCGGTTCCTCGGTCACGCCCTACGTCGGCCTCGGCGTGGGCCAGATCGGCGTCGACTACGCCAACTTCGGCGTCCCGGGACTCGATGCGCTGGATGACGATGACGGCGTGCTCGGCTACCAGTTCGTCGCGGGTCTCGCGGTCGGCATGTCCGAGAACTGGGACTTCCGCGCCGACCTGCGCCTGGTCGAGGCCGAGGATGCCTCGTTGACCAGTTCCGCCGCCACCAACAGCACGGCCAGCGACGTATCGTACTCCGCGTACGACCTGACCGTCGGTGTGCGCTACCGCTTCTGATTCGGGCGGTTGATCCACGGCACGGCACCGGACGGCATGACCCGCCGTCCGGCGCCGCTAGTCAGCCGGGATCAACCTCGGCCGGTACGGATCGGTTGGGTCGCGAGGTAGAGCGCCACCGATAGCGGGTTGGAAGACTGGGTGCGTCGCGCGTAGACCGCCGCACGCTCTTCGTGGCGGTGCGCCGCGGTTTGCGGACAGTGCCAGAGAAACCCCTGCCCGTCGCAGGCCGCGCACTCGGAGCGCCGGATGGCGCCGACGCGGCTGCGGCCGCTGCAGGCGCGGCAGAGTTTCGGCATCAGGGGTTCATGACACTGACGGCACTTCCAGCTCGGAGAATCGTGCCGGGCTTCCATGTCTTTCCGGGCATCCATGGCGTTCTCCTTTCTTCCGGGATGGGTCTACCCCCGTACTGAATTGCAAGGGTCGGGCCACGGGGTGGAAGGCGTTTTTCCGGGGGTTTCGAGCCATTCAGGGGGTACACGGGTGCCGGGCTGACGCGGACCGTCTACCCGAGAGGACACCTCCTGTCGCAGTGCATCAGACCAATTGCGCCGGATCGTTGGCGAAGCGGCGGGCGTCATCGCTGCGAATCAGCCCCTTTTCCACCATCTCGAACAGTCGGCGCTCGAGGGTGATCAACCCGTCCCGGCGGTGCCCCTCGATCCCGGCGTAGATCTGGTGCCAGCGCCCGTTGCGAATCATGTTCCCGATCGCCGGGACGTTCTTCAGCACCTCGATCGCCGCGACCCGTCCCTGGCCGCCGGCCCGGGGGACCAGTTTCTGGGCCAGGACCCAGCTGAGCCCGAAGGAGAGCTGGCTGGAGATCTCCCGGGAACGCTCGCTGGGGAACAGGTCGACCAGCCGGGTCACCGCTCCCTTGGCATCCCGGGTGTGCATGGTCGAAAGCACCAGGTGACCGGTCTCGGCCGCGGTCAACGCGAGCGCGGCGGTCTCCTGATCCCGCATCTCGCCGACGAAGATGATGTCCGGGTCTTCGCGCAGGGCGCTGCGCAGTCCCTGGTGGAAGGTCTCCATGTGGGTCCCCAGCTCCCGCTGAGAAACCATCGCCTGCTCCCCGTCGAGCACGTACTCGATCGGATCCTCGAGAGTGATGATCCGCACCGGCCGTTCCCGGCCGATCCGCCGCAGGATCGACGCCACGGTGGTCGACTTGCCGCTGCCGGTCACCCCGGTCACCACCAGCAGGCCGTGCCGTTGGGACACGATCTGTTCGGCGACCTCGGGCGCAAGCCCGAGCTGCTCGACTTCGGGCACCCGCGCCGGTAGGACCCGCACCGCCACCGCCGGTCCGTCCCGATCCTGGAAGACGTTGACCCGGAAGCTCAGTCCGTCCCGGCGGGTCTCGTCGCTCCCGCTGTAGCCGACGTCGATATCGCTGCGCGGGTCCTGCTCCAGGGCCTTCAACCGTTCGTCGCCGACGAACTCCCGGATCGCCTCGCTCAGCGCGACGGCGTCCAGCACCGGGTCCTCCTCGAGGCGGACCAGCGCGTCATCCAGGCGGTAGAGGGGCGGCTGCCCCGCCTTGAGATGCAGGTCCGTCAGCCGGAGCACCCCATCCTGGACGTAGCGGGAATCGGCGAATCGCGCGAGCAGGGACCGGATATCCACGAAAACCTCCCAAAACCGGGGCGTGGCTGACGCTCGGCCCCGCCCGCGGCCTCCCAGCCTTATACGGAGGATTCGGCCCCCCCGTCCAGGAACTCTCAAGAACGCGGCGAACCGGTCGATACGAGCGCAGCCGAGACCTGTGGGCGCCAACGGCGGAGGTGATGAATGAAGGGAGTCGTTTTCAACTTGCTGGAGGCGTTCGTCGTCGAAAACTGGGGCGAGGACACCTACTGGAAACTGGTGGACGCCTGCTCCCTGGAGACCAGCGACGGCGTGTTCGTCGGCCCGGGCACCTACCCGGACGCCGATCTGTTCACCATGGTGACCAAGGCCAGTGAGATGCTCGAAATCCCCGCGGTCGAGGCGATCCGGGCCTTCGGCAAGTTCTCCTTTCCGCACCTGATGGAGAAAGGCGGCCCGCTGGTGGCCGACGTGGAGAGCGCCAAGGAGCTGCTCAAACAGGTCGACAGCGTGATCCACGTCGAGGTCCGCAAGATGTACCCGGGCGCCGTCACGCCGGTCTTCCGCTTCGAGGACCCGGCTCCGGACCGGCTGACCCTCGAGTACCGCTCCAGCCGCAAGCTGTGTCCCTTCGTCGAGGGCCTGATCGAGGCCGCCGGCGAGCACTACGACACGAACATCGAGTTCGACCACGGTCCCTGCATGCATCAGGGAAGCGATCACTGCAGCTTCGATCTGCGCTTCGAGGAGCGAGCAAAGGGCGCTGCATGAGCGATCCGGAACGCAAACTCAAGCGTGCCCTGGCCAAGGTCGAGGTGCTCGAGGGCATGCTCGAGGAGAAGACCCGGGACCTTTTCCTGGCCAACCGGGACCTGCGCATGGCCAACGACTACATGTCCGCGGTGCTCGAGGCGATGCCCAACGCGATGCTGCTCACCGGCGCCGACGGAACCGTCCAGCTGACCAACTCCGCCGCCTGCCAACTGCTCGGCCGCACGGCGGCGGAGATCATCGACCGGCCGGCGACCGAGATCGCCCCCGACCTTCCCGCGAACCTCGCTGCGGACCAGGAGGTCGAGATGAACTGGGTCGGCAAGGACGCCGAGATCCCGGTGCTGGTCACGGCGTCCGCCGTCGGCGACCGGGGAGAGCGGATCTACGTGGGCATCGATCTGCGCAACCGCAAACGCCGCGAGGTTGAACTTCGCCATCACCAGAAGCTCCAGGCGGTCGGTGAACTGGCGGCGGGCATCGCCCACGAAATCAACAATCCGGTGCAGTTCATCGGCGACGCGGTGTACTTCCTGCAGGAGGCGTACGGCGATCTGCAGGTAGTGCTCGAGAAGAGCGGAACCTTGATCGAGGCCGCCGGCAACGGCGCCCCCCCGGCCGCGGCCGTCGCGGAGGCGCGGGATGCCTGCGAGGACGCCGATCTCGAGTTTCTCGAGGAGCGGGTCCCCAAGGCGTTCGAGTGCGTCACCGAAGGCCTCAGCCGGATCGCCCAGATCGTCGCCGCCATGAAGGAGTTCTCCCACCCCGGCCAGGTCGAGATGGCACCCTCGGATCTCAATCGGGCGATCGAGAACGCCCTGATGGTCTCGAGCAACGAACACAAGTACGTCGCCGACGTGGACCTCGAGCTCGGCGAGATCCCCGACGTTCAGTGCTACATCAGCGACATCAACCAGGTGCTGCTCAACCTGATCG
>CAZBZH010000018.1:0-18757 GCA_964496265.1 uncultured Acidobacteriota bacterium
GATCTCCACGCCGTCGATCGCCTGCAGAGCCGCGTCGAGGCGTTCCGCCTCCTCGGCCCGGCCGATCACGTCGATCGAGCTGCCGGCCGCGGCGGGGTCACGCCCCGGGTCCTCGGCGGTCAGCAGGATCACGTGGCGCAGCGGCCGCGACGCGGTCAGGACCTTGTCGTCTCCGAACAGCTCGCCGGCATCGACCAGGGTCTTACCCAACAGTCGCGGCAGGTGCTCGTCCTCCCGGGCCCGGCGGACCGAATCCGGTTCCGCGTGGCCGGGGGTCGGCCGCAGCCCGATGGCTCGCGGGTACGGTGCGATCTCACCGCGCTCCAGGTCCAGGGGGGCGTAGTCGTCCCCCAGGAAGCCGTGGCCCCGGGCCAGCAGCTCCAGGGTCAGGGTCGACTTGCCGTGGCCGCGGGGGGCGGCGAGCAACGTCGCTCCCCCGTCGGCTCCCGGGGCGGCCAGGGCCGCCGCGTGGAGGATCGCGTGACTTCCCACCCGGTGCAGCAGCGTTTCGAGGAAGCGCTGGTAGGCCAGCATCGTCGGCTCGACCGGCGGGGCGTAGGGAGTGAACCGTCCCAGTCCCTCGACCCCCTCGTCGCCGGCCACCACGGTGGGTGCGGCCGGGGAGTCCCCGTTTGTCGCCGGAGCGATGAACCGCCGATAAGCAGCGGCGATCGGATCGATGACCGCCTCGGGCCCCTCGAGGGAAAGGCGGGCGTCGAGCACCTTGAAGTGCCGATGCGGCACGGATACCTCGCCAGAAAAAGGATCGTTCCGTGTGTCTGTTGCTAGAAGGCGGCCCTGCCCGGGCCGGCCTCATTGCGTGCGCGTTGTTCCGGTTGAGATTACCACGCACGCCGCGAACGGCGTGCGGATGCCTAGACCGCGCCGCTACCCATCAACACAACCCGAACCGTCTTGAGCGCGATCCACAGATCGAGCAGCAGGTTGTTGTTCTTGATGTAGTACAGGTCGTACTTCAGCTTCTCCAGAGCGTCCTCTTCGGTCGAACCGTAGCGGTACTCGACCTGGGCCCAGCCGGTGACTCCCGGGCGCACGGTCATGCGCAGGCCGTAGAACGGGATCTTTTCCTCGAGCTGTTCGACGAAGTGGCGCCGCTCGGGACGGGGGCCGACGAAGCTCATGTCCCCCTTGAACACGTTGATCAACTGGGGCAGTTCGTCGATGCGCACCTTGCGGATGAAGCGGCCGACCCGGGTCACCCGCGGATCGTTCTGCTGCGCCCACTGGGGGCCGCTCTTCTTCTCGGCGTCCTGAACCATCGAGCGGAACTTGAGGACGTCGAACTCGCGGCCGTTGAGGCCCATGCGACGCTGGCGGTAGAGCACCGGCCCGGGGCTTTCGACCTTGATGGCCAGCGCCGTGACCAGCATGACCGGCCAGGCCACCAGCAGCAGGGCGCCGGCCTGGAGCACGTCGACGACCCGCTTGAGCGCCGATCGGACCTTCGAGGTCTTGAAGCCTTCTCCGAAGATCAGCCAGGAGGGGAGCAGGGTTTCGACGCAGATCTTGCCGCTGTTGCGCTCGAAGAAGGAGGTCGATTCCTCGACCTCGACGCCCCGCAGGCGGAGGTCCAGCAACTCCTTGATCGGCAGCTTGCCCCGCTTCTCGTCCAGGGCGACGATGATGCGGTCGACGTTGGCGTCGCAGAAATCGGGCATCGTGGCGAAGGTCGAGGTCACCCGGGACCCCTGGGTCAGGGCCTGGCCGAGCTGAGCTTCGGTCTCCGCGGCGAACCCGACGATCTGGTACTCGTCGGCGTGGGAATCGTTGATCCAGCGGCAGGTCTGCTTGGCCGACTCGCCGGAGCCGACGATCAGCACCCGCTCGCGCAGGGCGTAGACCTCGTAGCGCAGGGCCAGCCAGCGCCAGAGGGCCACCGAGGTCGGGACGGCGACCGCCCCTTCCAGCACCAGGAAGGCGGGCAGGCTGAGCTTGCCCGAGACCGCCCAGACGGCGGCAAAGGAAACCAGGCCGATGACGAAGGAGACCGCCGAGAAGATCACGAGTTCCCGGCGGAAATTGAGGTCGTCGCCCAGGTTGGCCAGCCGGGTGCTGACCAGGCAGCCGATGAACAGCACGCCGGTGCCGTAGATCGAGAAGGCGAGATCCTGCTCGAGCATCAGCGGGTTGAAGTTCAGGGTCAGGTAGGCGAGGGCGTAAAGAACGCCCACAATAAGGCCGCTTTCCAGCGCGAAGAACGCCAGGACTCGCGGCTTTCTCATCCGGAACGTGCTCATGGTCTCCAGTCCATCTGCGCGCAATCGCCCGCAGGAGACATAAACATCCCGATGTGGGGACCCCTCTAAGGTTGGACCCCGATCATCTTTTCGCCACCGAACGCCGTGCCACTAGTCTGTTTCGTTGAGGGAACGGTACGGGGCAAGTTTTTACCTGTCAACCTAAACCGGGGCTTTCGTTCATGGTTTTAACTCCCGCGCCTAGAGGAATTTAAATGTGGGCCGGTTTCGTGACTATTTGGTAACCGGGGGACCACGGCGAACATTTTCGGACCTGTTTTATGGGTAGTCGGGTTCTTATTCGTTATGGTCCGTAGGTGTTCGCTCTTTCCTCTTGACATCCGCAGGTGCTCTCCGTACCTATTGAGTTGCACGGCAAGACAGGTCGTTTTTACCGAGTCCCCCCCGACTCCCCGTGGGGCGGTGTCTTCGAGTTCGAGGAGAACCGTTCAATGAAGACCTCTGCGTTTCGCGCAAAGTCACATCGGGCCGCCGTTGTTCTGGCGGTCTGCCTGGGCCTGATCGCGGTCGTTCCGTCCGCATTCGCCGAAGGCCAGGTGCGTCCGACCCGGGCCGACTTCACCATCGGCATCGAGGATCAGCTGACCATCTCCGTCTGGGGCGAGTCCGAGTTGGACTCGATGACCGTCAAGGTCGGTCCCGACGGCAAGATCACCATTCCGCTGGTCAATGACCTCTACGTCGAGGGCTTCACCCTCCAGGAGGTCCGCAACGAGGTGGCCAACCGGCTCAGCAGTTTCATCCGCGACCCCAACGTCACGGTGATGCTCTCCGAGTTGAACAGCTACCGCATCTACGTACTGGGCGAAGTGAACGGTCAGGGTGTGCTGAGCTTCTCCCGCCCGACCCGGCTGCTGCAGGTGGTCGCCAGCGCCGGCGGCCTGACCGAGTACTCCCGCAAGCGGATCGTGCTGATCCGCGAGATCGACGGCGAAGAGCAGCGGTTCGATCTGGACTACAAGCGGGTGATCGAGGGACTGGAACAGAACCCGTATCTGCTTCCGGGTGACATGTTGGTGGTCAAGTAGGTCTACTCACGGGGGGCGTGAGGATCGTGATTCATGATCAAGCAGATGGTCTGCCTCGGGTTTGGTGCGCTGATGCTCGCCGGACTTAGTACCCCTGTCTCCGCGCAGCACTGGGAGTTCCATCCCGCGTTCGCACTCGAGCAGGCGTACAACGACAACGTGCGGTTTGCCGGCGCCCAGCCGGGTGACGGGATCTCCTCCAACGGGGACTACATCACCCGCCTCGATATGGCGCTGCCCCTGGAGCGCTCCTGGCGCAAGGGCACGTTTTCCTTCAGCTACAACCCGTCCTATGAGAAGTACGACCGGCTGACCGATCTGGATCAGATCGAGCACCGGCTCACCGCCGGAGTCGCGGCGGAGCCCAACCCCTTCACCTCGCTCTCCTTCCTGGCCAGCTACGTCAACTCGCAGAACCAGGGGAGCACCGCCCTGGCCAGCCAGGGCATCTCCGCGGACCCGTTCCTCAACGACCGGACCGACCGGGAGGCGATGAGCGCCCAGGTGACCCTGCAGCGTGATTTCGGCGCCCGCTGGCGCTGGACCAACTCGGTCTCGGCCAACGCTTCGTCCTTCGACCAGGCGGACCTGACCGAGGGCGCCACCGATCTCTCGGTCGAGGACCGGGTCGGCTACGGGGCCTCCACCGGCGTGGCGCTGATCGTCGGCGCCAACACCGCCTACGGCCTGAGCTACGGCTACCAGCTGTTCGAGCTGGATCAGTCCGGCAACGGCTCGACCCAATCCCTGGCGCTGACCGTGGATCGGGGTTTCGGGCGCTCGGCGTCGCTGACCGCCCGGGTCGGGGCCTTCAGCCGCAGCTTCGACGGCGGCGTCAACGAGCTGGGGGGCAACGCGACCCTGACCCCGGCCAACAACGACGACGGCCTGGCCGCCAGCCTGTCCTACTCGAAGAACCTGCGCTTCGTCTCGCTGCGCTTCGGCGCCGACCGCCGGGCCGCCCTGGGCGACTCGTTCCTCGGCACCTCGACCAACACCACCTTCGGCTTCACCGTTTCGAGCTACCAGACCCGGACCTGGAACTGGCAGGTCTCGACGCGCTACGCTCTTCGGGTCGCGACCGAGGACATCAACGACGACCTGACCACGATCGGCGTCGGTATCTCGGCAGACCGTAACTTCCGCCGGCCCATCGCCTTGCGCATGGGCCTGACGCATGTCGATCAATCCGGTGCCCCGGGCATCGGCGGGACCCTCGACAGCAGTCAAAACATCTCGTTCTATCGAGCGTCTGTGGGGATTGTCTGGCAACCCCTGGGGAGGAAAGACAGCTAATGAGTAACGACGCCAAGAAAGCCCAGATCCTCGAGCTTCTCGACCGGCTGTTCCGCTCCTGGTGGACCGTCGTCGCGGGGATCTGCATCGGCCTGGCCGGTGCGCTGATCTCGCTCAACCACACCCCCAAGGTCTACGAGGCGAGCACGACGATCTTCGTCGCTCCCCGCGCGATCCCGGGCAAGGTGGTGCAGGAGACGGTGATCGACGACATGGGCTTGCGCATGAGCTCGCTGCGGGACGCGGTGCTGAGCCGCCCCTACCTGCAGAGGCTCGTGGAGGAGGCCTTCGTGCCTCCGCGTCGTAGCGAGGAAGAGGTCGAGATGCTGATCGCCCAGATTCGCGGGCGGGTCAGCGTGAAGGTCGCCCGCGCCGCCTTCGAGATCAGCTACAAGGACCAGAACCCGGCCAAGGCGGCGACCGTCGCCAACTTCCTGGCCGACCAGTACATCGAAGAGAACGCCAACTACGTCAAGGAAACCGCCGCGGACGCCACCGCCCTGATCCAGGAGATGGCGGATCGCGTGCGCGCCGAGCTGGACATCAAGGAATCCCAGATCGCCAGCTACCGGGCGGCTCACGCCCACGAGACCGATCAGGAGCGCGAGACCAACATGCGCATGCTCGAGTCGCGTCAGCGCGACCTCGAGAACCAGATGAAGGAACTCAAGGCGGCTCAGATCCGCCTGCGCGCCCTGAGCGAGATCGAGGCGGACACCGACTGGCTGACGATGAAGCCCACCGCCGAGACCAGCGCCGGCGGAGGCGACGGCGAGGTCATTACCCCGGAGATCACCGAGATCCAGTCCGAGTTGTCGGATCTGCGCCGGCGCTACGCCGACAAGCATCCCGACGTCCAGGCCAAGATGCGTGAGCTCGACGAGGCCAAGAAGGCGGCCAAGGCCTCGGGCCCGGTGGTGGCCGAAGATCGCGCCACCATCAGTGACACCGCCATCGCCCTGGGTCGTATGGATGACCCGGTGGAAGATCAGCGCCCGGCGTTGGAACGCGAGGTCCAGGCGATCCAGGCCAAGGTCGACGCCATCGAGGCGGATATCCAGGTCTACGAGGCGCGGTTGTCCGCCACGCCGATGGTCGAGCAGCGGCTGGCCGAGTTGAGCAAGGGCATCAAGGTCCAGCAGCGCCAGTACGAGGACTACCTGACCCAGCTCGAAGGCGCCAAGAGCGCCGAGATGGTTCACGAGGCGAGCAAGGGTGAGCGGTTCGAGATCATCGAGCGCGCCGTGGTGCCCCGCGTGCCGGTGCAGCCGGTGCCGATGATGGTCATCGGTATCGGCCTCGCCATCGGTCTCGTCGGCTTCGTCGGACCCCTGGCGCTGAAGGAACTGTCGAACCCGATCGTTCGTTCGGAGACCGGCCTGGCGGTGCTCGACGATCTGCCGGTTCTGGCGACGATTCCCCGCGTGGCCACGCCGTCGACGGCGAAGGCCAAGCGGATGTTCTACATGAGAAATATCGGCCTTTCGGCAGTCTCGGTGCTCGCGCTGGTCGCGGTCATCCTGCTGAAACCCTAGGCATTCGAAGGAGCTCCCCCCTCCCATGAGCAATGCAGTCATCGAGCCGTCACCCGAAAGCGAGGAAAGCATGCCGGAAGATCACAGCGAACCACTTGCCGTCGGCGGTGCACCGCGCGGCGAGCTGGTTCCGAGGTCGATCAAGGAGACACCCGACGTCGTCATGCTGACTCAGCGGAGTTCGGTGGCGGCGGAGCGTTTCCGCCGGCTGAAGACCCGGCTGGTCAACGAGAGCAAGAACGACGAGCGGGTGCTGTCGATCACGAGCGCCGCGCCGGATGAGGGCAAGTCCTTCGTCTCGCTGAACCTGTCGATGGCTTTCGGCGCGGAGAACCCCAGCACGCTGCTGATCGACGCGGACCTGCGCCGTCCGTCGATCCAGCGCTGGATCACCCCGACGCCGACGATCGGCCTGACCGAGCTGATGACCGACCAGGTCGAGCTCGATCACGTGCTGTTCCCGATGCAAAACTCCCAGACCACGATCCTGCCCGCCGGCGGTACGCCCTCGGACCCCACGGCGCTGCTCTCGTCGAGCAAGTTCGCCAAGCTGGTCGAGGAGCTGCGCAACCGCTTCGACTGGATCCTGATCGACACGCCGCCGGTGGTGCTGTTCAGCGACGCCGACGCCGTCAGCGCCAACTGTGACGGGGTGCTGCTGGTGGTGCGGGCCGGCCGCACGCCGAAGCCGATGTTCAAGCAGGCGATCACCTCGCTGACCTCGGCGCCGGTGGTCGGCACCGTGATCAACGACGTGACCTTCAACCTGCCCGACCGCCAGAGCCACTACTCCGGCTACTACAACTGGTACTACTACGAGGATCGCAAGAAGTGAGCGATGCTCGTGAACAGTACCCCACGCGGGTCGTCGCCCTGGGGGGCGGTACCGGTCTTCCTGCTGTATTGCGGGGGCTGCGCCGGTTGATTCACAGCGGGGATGTCTCGGCGTTGACCGCCGTCGTCGCGATGACCGACGACGGGGGCAGTTCGGGGCGTCTGCGTCGCAGTATGGGCATGCTTCCTCCGGGAGACGTGCGCAATTGCCTGGTCGCGCTTGCCGATGAAGAAGAGATGCTGGCCGAGCTGTTCCAGCACCGCTACGGCGGTTGCGAGGAACTGGGCGGCCACACCGTGGGCAACCTGATTCTCGCGGGGCTGGCCGAACAGACCGGCAGCTTCCTCAAGGCGGTCGAGCTCTCGAGTCACGTGTTGCGCACCGTCGGACGCATCCTGCCGGCGACCCTCGACGACGTGCGGCTGCGGGCGGAACTCGCCGACGGCAGCAGCATCGAAGGGGAGACGGCGATCGCGGAGGTCGAGCAACCGATCGCCCGGGTGTCGGTCTCTCCGTCGGAAGTCGAGCCGACGCCGGGCGTGATCGAGTCGATCCGCGAGGCGGACCTGGTCGTGCTCGGGCCGGGCAGCCTGTACACGAGCCTGCTGCCGAACCTGATCATCCCGGGGATCGGCCGCGCGCTGCGCGAGACCGATGCGTCGGTCGTGATGCTGGCCAACCTGGTCAGCGAGCGGGGTGAGGCGTCGGGGTTGGGGCTTCCCGATCACGTACGCGTCATCGAGAAACATGTCGGCGGGGCCTGCATCGACGCGGTGCTGGTCAACGACGGACCGATCGACGAGGCCATGTTGGGGCGCTACCGCGAAGAGGGTGCGTTCCCGTTGACCTGGCCCGAAGAAGAATCGCCTCGGATCCGCGTCGTCCGACGCAATCTGCTGGCCGAAGGGCCCAAGCTGCGCCACGACTCCCTGGCCACCGTTTCGGGAGTGGTCGCGGCCTGGGCTGAACTCAAGAAATCACAGGAACACACCGTATGAGCGATATCAACTCGGCGATGGAGAGACAACCGATGACCACCGAACTCGAAGCCCGGGAGGAGAACCTCCAGGAACGCGAGGAGGAGATCCTGACCAGCAAGGAGGCGCGAGATCTGCTCAAGATCGGCCGCACCAAGCTGTGGGAACTCACCCGAAAGAACGTGATTCCGGCCTATCGCCTCGGTAGCGGCCGCACGTCGACGCTGCGCTACAAGCGCTCGGAACTGCTGGCCTGGCTCGACCAGAACCGCATCTGATCGCGACCGGACGCCGTGATCTGCGACAGCAGGCCGCGCAGGGTCAGCCCCGCCTGGAGGGCGGCGAGCTTGCCCAGGCGCAGGATGCGTTGCCCGAAGTTCACGGCGTGAACCGGCTCCGGTGCCATCACCAGGGTCGGCTGGAGACTACGACCGAGCAGGCGCACACGATCGGTCGAACCGCGCAGAAGCCACAGCTGCAGCAGCATGCCCGTGGTGAAGCTCCGTTCGAAGCGCTGCTCGAGGAGCGCGGCTTGAGGACGCATCGCCGAGATGAAGAAGCGGGAGACCGGCCCCGGGGTCAGCGCGCGCATGCCGCGGGCCGGCAGGGGAGTTCCCAGCAAGCGCGCGGCGGTCTGCAGGGTGACCGCCGTCGCCGAGCGCAGGTTGCCGCGAGTCGCCTGGTCGACCAGCACCTCCCAGTCGAGCCGGCCCGAGGCGACCAGACGGTCGACCTCGACGGCGCGGGAGAGCCGGGAGAACCCTTCCTGGAGGTTTTGCAACACGAGATGGAGCAGTTGATGCTCGGCGCAGGGCACCAGACGTGCCACGCCACCCTCATCGCAGGTAACCGCCCGTTCCAGCACGGCGCCGGGGTCCAGGTCGAACAGCCATTCCCGCTTGGCCAGGCCCCAGTGCAGCTCGATCAGCGGCATCGCGTTGTGCCACATCGGCAGATGGAAGTGATGATCCAGGTAGGCCGTGAACAGCTCACGACTGGGCGGTCCGGTGAAGCCCATGCCGCTCATCAGCTCGATGGCCTGTTCCAGGTCGGGGCGGCCGACCAGAAGATCGACATCCCGCAGATCCCGTTCGACCGGGTCGCTGTAGAGCTCGTCCGCCGAAGCGGCGCCCTTGAGCACCACGGCCCGGACACCGGAGGCGGCGAGGGTCTCGGCGATGCGATCCCGGGCGAAGCCGAAACCGGCCGAGCGGCGGCGCAGACGCCGCAGCATCTCGCCGATCTCGTGACCCCGGGGCGTCTCCGCGGGGAAGCAGCCGGAGCGCTCCAGCACGGCGAGGCTGAGCCCCAGCACCCGGTGGCGGGAGGCGAAGTCGACGAAGCTGCGCCACTGCGCCGTGTCTTCCAACGGCGCGACGAGTCGCGCGTCCGAGAAGGGCTCGGTGCGACGGCGGCACAGATTGACGAGCAAGGTCTCGAGCATCAGGGGAAATGGACCCTTTCTTCGCCTATTAGGTCACATTCTGTCACGTTTTTGCCGCAATCCGATCCAATCGTGCGGACCCGTGAACAAACATGGGAGATCGCCCGGTGAGTGGCAACGGCGTGTTGCACGCGATGACCATCGACGTCGAGGAGCACTTCCAGGTCTCCGCCTTCGAGGGGGTGGTGCCCCGGGAGGACTGGGAGACCCTGCCCAGCCGGGTCGAGGCCAATACGGAACGGCTGCTCGATCTGTATGACGCCTGTGGGGTGCGCTGCACCTTCTTCGTTCTCGGCTGGGTCGCCGAGCGCTACCCCGAGCTGGTACGGCGCATCGCCGAGCGGGGGCACGAGATCGGTTCCCACGGCTTCAGCCACCGCCTGATCTACAACCAGACCCCCGAGGAGTTCGCCGCGGAGGCGAAGCGCTCCCGGGACTTCCTGCGGGAGGTCAGCGGCCAGCCGGTCTACGGCTACCGCGCGGCCTCGTTCTCAATCACCCGGCGCAGCCTGTGGGCGCTGGATGCCCTGGTCGAGGCGGGTTACCGCTACGACTCCAGCGTTTTCCCGGTGCTCCATGACCGTTACGGCGTGCCGGGAGCCCGCAAAGAGATCCACCGGCTCAAGACCCCGTCGGGGGCGGAGCTGGTCGAGGTGCCCCCGTCGACCATGACCCTGGGCAAGGCCACCCTGCCGGTCGCCGGAGGCGGCTATCTGCGGATCTACCCGCGGATGCTGACCCGCTGGGCGGTCGGAAACATGGACCGGGCCCGGCGCCCCGCCATCGTCTATGTCCACCCCTGGGAGGTGGACCCCGAGCAGCCCCGGGTGCGGGGAGCCTCGCTCAAGAGCCGTTTCCGCCACTACTGGGGCCTCAAGACCACCGGGCCCAAGCTCCGGGAGCTGATGCAGCGGCACCGGTTCGGAACGATGCAGCAAGTGATCGAACAGACCCTCGGCCCTCTGGAGGGAGAGGTCAAAACGCCCGCGCGGGATTATGTTCCCGCTACTGGACTCCGAAACCCCGAGCCTGCCGCCGGCGACCCGGCGGGGGCGTAGCGAGAGGACCATGGAGCGTGAGATCCGCGTGATGGACGACCTCTCCTCGCTGAGCGAGGAGTGGGACGCCTACGTCGCGCAACAGCCTGAAGCGACTTTCTTCCACAGCATGGGCTGGCAGCGGGTCATCGACCGCTGCTTTTCCTACCGCCCGGTGCGCCTGGCGGCGCTGGAGAACGGCAAGATCACCGGCGTGCTGCCGGCGTTCGTCACTCCCCAGCTGCCCTTCGGCCGGGCGATGATCTCGTCGCCGCTGGCGGTCTACGGCGGCATCGCCGCCGACGACGAGGCGACCCGTCAGGCGCTGCTGGCCGAGGGCCAGAAGCAGGCCGACGACCGTCGGGTGCGCTACCTCGAGATGCGCAACGTGGAACCGGTCGGCGACATGCCGGTCAAGGAGCTCTACGTGACCTTCCGCCGCGAGATCTCCGCCGACCACGAGGAGAACCTGGCGGCGATCCCGCGCAAGCAGCGCCGGATGGTGCGTCAGGGTGAGAAGAAGGGGCTGACCTCGGAGATCGGCGGCGCCGAGTTCCTCGACGGCTTCTACGACATCTACTCCGGCAGCGTGCGCAACCTGGGGACCCCGGTGTTCCCCAAGAAGCTGTTCCGCGCCCTGCTCGACGAGTTCGGCGACGCCTGCAAGATCCTCGCGGTATTCCACGAAGGCAAGATGGTCGCCGGCGTGATGACCTTCTTCTTCCGCGACCAGGTGTTGCCCTACTACGGCGGCGCCCTCAAGGAAGCGTTCAAGCTGACGGTCAACGACTTCATGTACTGGCAGCTGATGTGCCACGCCGCCGACGAGGGCTACCGGGTCTTCGACTTCGGCCGCAGCAAGCAGGACACCGGCCCCTACCGCTTCAAACGGCACTGGGGTTTCGAACCGGAGCCGCTCAACTACCAGTACCACCTGGTAACCATGCGGGAGATGCCGGACATGAGTCCGAAGAATCCCAAGTTCTCCATGGCCATCGAACTGTGGAAGAAGATGCCGCTCCGTCTGACCCAGTGGATCGGGCCCAGCGTGGTGAGGTACTTCCCTTGAATATCCTCTACCTCTGCCACCGGATTCCCTTCCCGCCGAACAAGGGGGACAAGATCCGGTCGTTCAACCAGATCCGGCTGCTGGCGCGCAACCACAACGTGCATCTGGCCTGCATGATCGACGACCCCGAGGATCGCCAGTACGTGGCCGAACTGGAGAAGTACTGCGCCTCGGTCGACGTGGCCTTCCGCGGTTCCGCGGCCCAGAAGCTCCACGCCCTGGGCTCGCTACCGGGCAAACGGCCGCTTTCGGTGGCGATCTTCCACTGCTCGGAGCTGCAAAAGAAAGTCGATCAACGGCTGGAGAGCGCCAACATCGACGCGGTGTTCGTCTTCTCCTCGGCGATGGCCGAGTACGTCATGCACCGCAACGATCTGCCGCGGCTGATGGACTTCGTCGACGTCGATTCCGAGAAGTTCCGCGCCTACGCCTCGCACCAGCCGTTCCCCATGAGCTGGATCTACCGCATCGAGGCCAACCGTTTGCGCCGCTACGAACAACATGTCTCCGAGACCTTCCAGGCCTCGCTGCTGGTCTCCGAGAGCGAAGCGCGGTTGTTCAGGGAACGCACCGGTACGCCCGGGGACGTGCTGCCCAACGGTGTCGATCTCGAGTACTACTCGCCGATCCGCCCGGGAACCCGCAGCGATCCGCCGGCGCTGGTCTTCACCGCGGTGATGGACTACTTGCCCAACGTCGACGCGATGAAGTTCTTCTGCCACGAGATCTTCCCCCACATCCAGGCGGAGATGCCCGAGACCAAGATGTTCATCGTCGGCCGCAACCCGACCAAGGAGGTCGAGGCGCTGGCCAACGACCAGGTGGTCGTGACCGGCTCGGTGCCCGACGTGCGGCCCTACCTGGAGCAGGCCTGGGTCGCGGTGGCTCCGTTCAAGATCGCCCGGGGCGTTCAGAACAAGGTGCTGGAGGCGATGGCCGTCGGTCTGCCCGTGGTCGGGACCTCTCTCGCGTTCCAGGGGATCCCCGCCCGGGAGCAGGACGGCGTGCGCTGCGCCGACAAGCCCGAGCGCTTCGCCCAGGAGGTGCTGGAGCTGCTCAAGGATCGGGCGCTGCTCGACCGCGAGGGCCAGAGCGCCCGGGCCTACGTCGAGAACAAGCATGGTTGGGACGAACACGGGGCCCAGCTCGAGCGCCTGCTCGATGAGTTTTCCGGCCGGCCGGAGCCGGTGCTGACGCCGGTGTCATGAGCTCGGTGACCGCCGTCGATCTCCGCGTCGAACGTTGTAGCTCGGTCGAGGCCTTCGAGGCCCTGGGCGCCGAGTGGAATGCGTTGCTCGAGAAGAGCGGCCAGCGGACGCTGTTCATGCGTCACGAATGGCTCTCGGGCTGGTTCAAGTACTTCGCCGAGGATCGTGAACTGATGCTGCTGCTGGCCCGGGACGGCTCCGGCGCTCTCTGCGGCATCGGCCCGTTCTGCGTCGAGAAGGAGCAGGGCCTGCCCCCGGCGCGCTCGCTGGCCTTCCTGGGCACGACCCGGATCAGCTCCGAGTACCTCGACCTGATCGTCGACCCCGAGCGGGCCCAGGCGGTACGGGACTGCCTGATGGCGGCGATGGTCGACGCCGACGCCCCCTGGGACCGGGTGCGTGCCGGCGACATGCTGGAGTCGGCGCAGCTGCTGGAGGCGGCCGCCACCCTCGACGCCGACCGCTACCTGGTCGAGGTCGACGAGGACAAGATCTGTCCGCGCATGGACCTGCCCGGCGACGCCGAGGCGTTCATGCAGCAGATGAGCTCCAAGAACCGCAAGATGCTGCGCCAGTACACTCGCAAGCTCGAGGCCGCCGGCGCCGAGTTCGAGCAGGTGACCGATGCCGCCGAGTTGAACGGCGCCCTCGCCGACCTGTTCGTGCTGCACAAGCAGCGCTGGACCTCCCGGGGCGAGAGCGGAAACTTCGGCGACGATCCGGTGCAGGGGTTTCACCAGGAGGTTGCCGCCAGGCTGCTGGCCGACGGCCGCCTCGGTCTCTACGCGATGAAGGCCGAGGGCAAGCGCTTCGCCATGCTCTACGGCTTCCGCGACGGCAAGACCTTCAGCTACTTCCAGGCCGGGATGGATCCGGAGTGGGCCAACCTCAGCCCCGGTTTCGTCCTGATCGGCCACGTGGTGCGGGACGCCATCGACCGCGGGATCACCGACTTCGATTTCCTGCGCGGCCCCGAGAGCTACAAGCAGCGCTGGACCAAGGTGGAGCGCATCACCCGCCGGGCCACGGTGACCCCCCGTTCGAGCTGGAAGGGCATGGCTCGCCACAAGGCCGAGCGCTCGGTGCGCGCGGCGAAGTCGGCGGCCAAGAAGCTGCTGCGCCGAGAGGAAGAGTGAGCCGGTGAAGACCCCCCGCAAGCTGCGCCTGATGCATACCGTCCATGTTCTCGGGCTGGGCGGCATGGAGTACGGCGTGATCAAGCAGGTCCATCGCCTCGACCCCGAGCGGTTCGAGCCGATGATCTGTGCGCTGTGGTTCCAGGAGGAGAGCACCAAGCCGCTGATCGAGCCGCGGATCCCGGTGTTCACCCTGGACAAGGGGGAGTCGTTCAACCCGCCGTCGATTCTGAAACTGGCCCGCCTGATGCGGGAGCAGAAGGTCGACGTGGTGCACTCCCACAACCTGCCGACCTACTTCCATAGCATCGCCGCGGCGATGCTGGCCGGCGTGCCGGTGGTGGTTCACGGCGAGCACGGCCGGGAGAGCAAGGAGCTGCCCTGGCACCGGGCGCTGCTCAGTCGCTGGATGGCCCGCCGGGTCGACAAGCTGACCACCGTCTCCGAGGATCTCGGCCGGGAACTGGTGACCCGTTGGGGCGTGCGCCCCGAGCGGGTGCGGCCGGTGCCCAACGGGGTCGACCTGGAGCGGATGGGGGCGGGCTACGACACCGCCGCGCTACGCCAGGAGTTCGGTTTCGACGCCGACGCTCCGGTGGTGCTCAACATCGGCCGCCTGCGCCCGGTCAAGGATCATCCGACCCTGCTGCGGGCCTTCGCCAAGGTGCTGGAGCAGGTGCCCCGGGCCCGGCTGCTGCTCGTCGGTAGCTCCCATCTGGAATCGGACCTCGACGTGGTGCGGGGCCTGGTCGATGAACTGGGTCTGGAGTCGTCGGTGACCTTCACCGGCATCCGCCACGACGCGCCCCAGTTGCTGGAACTCAGTGACGTCTACGTCAACAGCTCGGTCTACGAGGGGATGTCCAACACCATCCTCGAGGCGATGGCCTCCCGCCGTCCGGTGGTCGCCACCGACGTGGGCGGCAACTCGGAGCTGGTGCAGGACGGCACCACCGGTTACCTGGTGCCCTCGAAGAACCCCGACGCCATGGCCGGCCGCATCCTGGAGCTGCTGCAGGACGACACCCTGCGCACCCGCCTGGGGCAGGGGGGCCGCAAGCGGGTCGAGCGGCGCCACGCCATGTCGAAGATGGTCGGGAGCTACGCCGAGGTGTATCGCGAAGGGCTCGAGCGCAAGCGGCTGCGCAAGCAGAAGGGCATGCGCGAGCGGGTCAAATCGCTGATCGCCCGCACCGTCAATCTCGGCGGCAAGCTGTCCAAGGCGCCGGCGAACCGGCTTTCGATCCTGACCTACCACCGGGTGCTGCCGCTTCCCGAGGCACGGGAGTATCCGTTCCCGGCGATGGTGATGGCCAAGGATCACTTCGAGGCCCAGATGGCCCATCTGGCCCGGGACTACACCGTGCTGCCCCTGGACGAGGCGGTCGACCGGCTGAAGTCCGGTGATCTGCCCCCCCGTGCGGTGGCGATCACCTTCGACGACGGCTATCGGGACAACCTGGAGCACGCCCTTCCGGCGATGGAACGCTACGGGCTGCCCTCGACCCTGTTCGTGGTCACCGACGTGGTCACCCGGGGAGAGCGGCTGTGGTGGGATGACGTGCACGCCGCCCTCGGTGCCTCGACCCAGAACGGCTTCGATCCGGCGGCGCTCCCCGAGCGGCTGCGGGATACCGTGGCTGCCGTCCGAAGCGGCGCCGGCGCCGCGGCCAAGACCGCGGAACTGGTCTACGCGATGAACGACTTTCCCCGCGGCGAGCGCACGGAGCTGCTCGAGGCGATTCGCCGCATGCCCGGTGCGACGGCGGCGGTGGAGCCGCTGATGATGGACTGGGAGGAGCTGGACGAGATGCGGCGGGGCGGGGTGACCCTCGGGGGCCACACCATGAGCCACGCCTTCCTCGACGAGCTCGACGAGAACGCGGCCCGTCAGGAGATCGGCGGCTGTCTCGAGATTCTGCGGGGCAAGCTGACGGAACCGGTGCGCACCTTCTCCTATCCGAGGGGCCGCATGATCGAGAGCGTCAAGCCGCTGCTGCGGGACGCCGGCATCGATGTGGCGGTGACCACCGAGCCGGGGATCAACGGCAGCGACGCCGATCCGCTGGCGCTCAACCGGGTCGACTCGGGCTACTTCCGTAGCCCCGGCGACTTCGACCCCCACATCTTCGATGCCGAGGTCACCGGCCGTATCTCGAGGTTCCGCTGATGTGCGGCATCGCTGGAGTGTTGGAGCTTTCCGGGCGCGATCCCTCGGTCGAGGGGCTCAAGCGCATGGCGTCGGTGTTGACCCATCGGGGCCCCGACGAGCAGGGACACCTCTCCATCGGACCGATGGGGCTGGCCCACACCCGGCTCTCGATCATCGACCTGGCCGCCGGCCAGCAGCCGATGATCAGCCGGGACGGCAACGTCTCGCTCAGCTTCAACGGCGAGATCTACAACTTCCTCGAATTGCGCGAGCAGATGGAGCAGCGGGGCCACAGCTTCCGCACCCGCTGCGACACCGAAGTCCTGCTGGAGCTCTACCAGGAGCGGGGCCTCGACGCCTTTGCCGAGCTCAACGGCATGTTCGCCGCCGCGTTCTGGGACAAGGCCCGCCGCCGGTTGGTGCTGGCCCGGGATCGCTTCGGCAAGAAGCCGCTGTTCTACTACCGGAGCGGCGAGCGCTTCGTCTTCGGGTCGGAGATCAAGGCGCTGCTGGCCTACGGCGGCGCGCCCAGCGAGATCAACCCGGCCGCGCTCCATGACTTCCTGACCTACAGCTACCCGGTCGGCGACGAGACGATCCTGCAGGGCATCAAGCGGCTGCCCCCCGGGCACACCCTGGTGCCCGAGGACGACCGGCTCAACGTCAAGCCCTACTGGCAGCTGGACTACACGCCGACCCGGCCGGCGCCCTCCTTCGACGAGGCGCTGGAGCGCACCCGCGATCTGCTCGAGGCGGCGGTCAAACGGCGGATGATCAGTGACGTACCCCTGGGGGCGTTCCTCTCCGGCGGCATCGATTCCAGCACCGTGGTGGCGCTGATGAGCAAGGTCTCGTCGGAGCCGGTGCGGACCTTCTCCATCGGTTTCGAGGAGGCGGACTACTCCGAGCTGGACGACGCCCGCGAGGTTGCCGAGCATCTCGGTACCGACCACCAGGAGATCGTGGTCAAGCCGTCGGCCATCGACCTGTTGCCCGATCTGGTCTGGCACCTGGACGAACCCTTCGGCGATTCCTCGGCGGTACCGACCTACTACGTCTGTCAGGCCGCGCGGGAGCACGTGACCGTGGCGCTGTCGGGGGACGGCGGCGACGAGACCTTTGCCGGCTACCCCCGCTATCTGCACAGCGAGTACTACGGCAAGATGAGCCGGGTGCCCGGCTGGTTGCGCAAGGGACTGGTGCGGCCGCTGACCGGGGCGCTGCCCTTCACCGCGCCGGGCTGGAACTGGCTCCACGCCCTGGGCCATGTCAGCGACGGCCCCCATGGTCTCGGGATCTACCCCTACATCCGCGATCAGCTCTACACCGGTGATTTCCTGGCGGCTCTCGACGGCTACGATCCCTTCGATCGCAGCCGGGAGCATCTGGCCCGGGTGGCGGACCTCGACCCCGTCAGCAAGCACCAGTACCTGGATACCCACGTCTATCTGCCCGACGACATCCTGGTCAAGGTCGACCGCATGAGCATGGCGGTCTCGCTGGAGGTACGGGCGCCGCTGCTCGACTTCGAACTGGTCGAGTACATCGCCTCGCTGCCCCTGGAGTACAAGCTCAAGGGGGGCATCACCAAGCGCATCCTGCGGGACGCCGTGGCGCCGCTATTGCCGCCGGCGTCGATGACCAAGAAGAAGCAGGGCTTCGCCATCCCGAAGGATCAGTGGTTCCGCGGCGTGCTCAAGGGCGTGGCCGAAGAGGTGCTGCTGGAACCGCGGACCCTCCAGCGCGGCTACTTCCGCGCGGCGCCGATCAAGCGCATGCTGCGCCACCACCAGAGCGGCAAGCGGGACTACAGCACCTGGATCTGGTGCCTGCTGATGCTCGAGATGTGGTTCCGCACCGTGGTCGAAGGGGAGCGGATCAAGTCTCTCGCTCCGTCGCCGGCGTTGGCCGGGGAGAGTGCCTGACCGTGTGCGGAATTGCCGGACTGCTCGAACTCGACCGTGACCGTCCCGCCGAAGCGGGTTTGCTCGAGCGGATGACCCGGGTGCTGGAGCACCGGGGTCCCGACGGCGAGGGCTTCTTCCGCCAGGGCCCCGTGGGTCTCGGTCATCGGCGCCTGTCGATCATCGATCTCGAAGGCGGCGCCCAGCCGATGCTGACCGAGGACGGCAAGACGGCGCTGGTGTTCAACGGCGAGGTCTACAACTTCATGGAAACCCGGGCCCTGCTCGAGGAGAAGGGCCACGCATTCAAGACCCGCTGCGACACCGAGGTGATCCTGCGGGCCTACGTCGAGTGGGGCGAACGCTGCGTCGAGCACTTCCGCGGCATGTTCACCTTCGCCATCTGGGACGGGCACAAGCAGGAGCTGTTCCTGGCCCGGGACCGGCTGGGCATCAAGCCGCTGTACTACGGACGCAGCGGTAAGCGTTTCCTGTTCGGCTCGGAGATCAAGTCGATCGTCGAGGACGCGACCTTCGATCGGGCTCTCGATCCGACCGCTCTCGACGACTACATGACCTACATGTACATCCCGGCGCCCAAGAGCGTGTTCGCCAACGTGCGCAAGCTGCGGCCGGGACACACCCTGACGGTCAAGGCGGATGGTACGGCCCAGGAGCGGGAGTACTGGGATCTGGAGTTCTCGCCGCAACAGCGGGGTCTCGAGGATCACACCGCCGGCCTGCGGGAGCAGCTCGACGACGCGGTCCGGGCCCGGCTGGTCAGCGACGTGCCGCTGGGTGCGTTCCTTTCCGGCGGCATCGACTCCAGCGCCGTGGTCGGCACCATGGCCGGCTTG
>CAZBZH010000019.1:0-18707 GCA_964496265.1 uncultured Acidobacteriota bacterium
GCTTCCCGGGACGGGCTCGGGCACGAACCCCGCCAGATGGGTGTCGGGGCGGGCCCGCCGACGCCGCCGGCCGACGCCGGTGATCGTGCCCCCGGTGCCGACCCCGGCGATGAACGCATCCGGCGACCCGCCGGTGCGGGCCCGCACCTGTTCCTCGATCTCGGCCCCGGTGGTCTGGAAGTGCGCCTGCCAGTTCTGCTCGTTGCCGTACTGATCGGCGTACCAGTAACGCTCGGGCTCCGCCGCGGCCATGCGCCGGGCGGTCTCGATGGCGAAGTCGTAGCCTTCGATCGGATCGGTGGTGATCACCTCGGCGCCGTGAGCCCGGATGCGGTCGAGCCGCTCCCGGCTGGCGTTTCCCGGGATCACCAGGGTGACCCCGACCCCCGCCGCGGCGCCGAGCATCGCGTAGGCGATCCCCGCATTGCCCGACGAGGAGTCCAGCAACCGTCGCCCGCCGCTGAGGTGTCCTTCGGCCATGGCCCGGGCCAGCATGAACGACACCGGTCGGTCCTTGATCGAGCCGCCGGCATTGACCGTCTCGAGCTTGGCGAACAGGCGCACCCCCCGGGGGAGATCCAGCGCGGATCCCAGTTCGATCAGCGGGGTCGGCGTGTCCCAGCTGCGCAGGGCGGACCAGCTCATGGCACGGTCACCGGTGCCGCGCAGGACTGGACGTAGTCGACGTAGCCGGGGAAATCCTCCGCAGCGCAGTAGGCGCACGCGGGATCCCACTCGACCCGCAGGCTGTAGAACTCCGCCTGCAGCGCGTCGTACTGCAGCAGCTTGCCCACCAGCGGCTTGCCGATCCCGAGCAACAGCTTGATCGTTTCCACCGCCTGCATCACGCCGACCACCCCGGGGAGCACGCCGAGGACGCCGGCGTCGGCGCAGGAGGGGGCGAGCTCCGCCGGCGGCGGCTCCGGGTAGAGGCAGCGGTAGCAGGGGCCGGGATCGGACTCCCGGGAGGGCCAGAACACCGTGACCTGCCCTTCGAAGCGAAAGATCGAGCCGTGGACGTTGGGTTTCTTCAGCTTCACGCAGGCGTCGTTGATCAGGTAGCGGGTCGGGAAGTTGTCGGTGCCGTCGACGATCACGTCGTAGTCGCCGAAGATCTCCTCGACGTTGTGGCGGTCGAGGCGCGTTTCATGGCCGCGCACGTCAAGGGACGGGTTGAGCGCCAGCAGCGTCTCCCGGGCGGAGGCGACCTTGGACTGCCCGACCCGGGCGTCGGTGTGCAGGATCTGGCGCTGCAGGTTGGAGCGATCGACGACGTCGTCGTCGACGATCCCCAGGGTGCCGACTCCGGCGGCCGCCAGATACAGCGCGGTCGGCGAGCCGAGTCCGCCGGCTCCGATCAACAGGACCTTGGAGTCGAGTAGCTTGAGTTGACCTTCCTCGCCGACCTCGGGGACCGACAGGTGCCTGCCGTAGCGTTCCCGTTGTTCGGCGTCGAGCGCCCGGGGCAGCTCGATGGGGAGGCCGGCGTTCTTCCACTCACGGAAGCCTCCGGCTACGCTACGCACGTCGGTGTAGCCCAGCCGTTGCAGGTCGTCGGCGGCGAACAGCGAGCGGGCTCCGCCCGCGCAGAGCACCAGCAGCGGCGCGTCGGGGTCGGCGACCGCCTGCTCGATCTGGAGTTCGAGAAAGCCGCGCACGATGCGCAGCGCTCCTTCGGGGCTGCCGGCGGCAACCTCGTCGGGCTCGCGCACGTCGATCAGGCGGGCGCCTCGCTGTTGGAGCTCCAGGGCCTCCAGGGCGTCGACCTCGCCGACCGATCGCCGTAGCGCCGCAAGTCGTTTCTGACTGGCGCTCATCGGGTGCCTCCGGCGACGGCGGGGACGATCGAGATCACCGCCCCCTCGTCGAGGCCGGCGTCCAGGCCACCCAGGGCCTGGATGTTCCGCTCGCCGACGAACACGTTGACGAATCCCCGCAGCTTGCCGTGCTCGTCGAGCACCCGTTCGAGGATGCCCTCATGACGCCGCTCCAGCAGGGTCAGCGCTTCACCGACGGTGCCCGCGTCGACCTCGACGAAACCGGCGCCGGCGGTCAGGCTGCGCAGGGGGGTGGGGATGCGAATGGTGGTCTTGCTCATCGGTCGTCTTCCTCGATGGCCACGGCAGTGAACTCCGGGCCGTTCAGTTCCCAGGCGGTGATGTCGCGAACGCCGTCGGCAGTCACCGCGGCGATCACGTAGACGTAGCCCTCCCAGGCGGCGTCCAGATCGGTCTGTGACGGACGTGCCGGGTGGTCCGGATGGGTGTGCCAGATGCCGACGATGTCGAGTCCGGCGGCCCGGGCGTCGCGATCGGCGCGAAGAAAGTCTTCGGGATTCAGGGTGTAGCGATCGTGGGGCCGTTGGGCGTCCAGGTTGGCCGCGCGGGTCACGCCCACGATCTCGACCCCTGCTCCTCCGTTGCGGCCGATCAGAAGCCCGCACACCTCGAGGGGGTAGCCTTGCCGGGCCGCCTCCTCGAGGGCGCGCACTTCGGGGGCCGACCAACGCAGGATCCGCCGTTGTGCCAGGGCGCTCACGAACCGACCGGGGTCGAGAGGGACTTGCGGTTGAGGTAGAAATCCACCCGCTCGTACCCGGCGGATTCGATGCGGCGCACCTCTTCGCTGGTCTTCGGCGGCGGCACGATCACGCTCTCGCCGGGGCGCCAGTCGACGGGGCAGGCCACCGCTTCCCGGGTCGCGGTCTGGAGCGCGTCGATCAGGCGCAGCAACTCGTCGACGTTGCGTCCGACGTTGAGCGGGTAGTACACGACGGCGCGAACGGTATGGGACGGGTCGATGACGAACACCGCCCGCACCGTGGCGGTCTCCGCCTCGCCCGGGTGCAGCATGCCGTAGGCCCGGGCAACCTGCTGGCTCAGGTCGGCGATCAGTGGGAAGTCGATCTCGACACCCAGCTTCTCCCGGATGTTCTCCCGCCAGGCCAGGTGGGCGTGAACGCTGTCGATCGAGAGTCCGATCAGCTTGACGTCCCGGGCCTGAAACTCGGCGGAACGAGCGGCCAGAGCGGTCAGTTCGGTGGTGCAGACCGGCGTGAAATCGGCGGGATGGGAGAACAGCAGCGCCCAGCTGTCGCCGCGCCACTCACGGAAACGGATCTCCCCTTCGGTGCTCGGCGCGGTGAAATCCGGCGCCGGATCGCCGATGCGGGGTAGACGGTCGAGGTTCTCGGACATGGTCTTTCGCTCCTTTGCAGCGGGCGAAACACCGGGCCGGAAAATGAAAAAGCCGGGCGTTTCGCCCGGCTTTGTTTGGATTCAGTGGGTGTGGTGCTGTGGAATCAGACACGACCCTGCCGCCGGGCATGGTTGTACCGGCAGCAACAACACAGAACGTTTTGCAGGTGCGTCGTCATCACGGGGACGTTCTACGATCAAAGCACCCGGCCGTCAATGGCCGCGGTGCGAAATTTACAACTCGCTGATGAAGGGCATGCCTTCAGGGCATGCCTTCAGGGCATGCCGAACTGTTCGGGGTGCCGCCCGCTGATCTCCCGGTAGTAGGCGCGGATCGGCTCCAGATCCGCTTCCCAATCACCGCTGGGTTCGAAGGTGGGGCCGATGCCGACGACCTTGCGCCGGTAGTCGCAGGAGCAGAGCACGATCGGCACGCCCGCTCCCACGGCGATGCGGTAGAACCCGGTGCGCCAGCGATCGACGTGCTTGCGCGTACCCTCGGGAGCGATCCCCACCAGGAACCGGGCCCGTTCCTTCATCTCCTCGATGGTGGCGTCGACCATACCCTGGCCGGATCCGCGCTTGATCGGGATGCCGCCGAGGAAGCGCATCAGCGGGCCCAGGGGGAAACGGAACAGGGTGTGCTTGCCGACCCAGTTGAAGTGCAGCCGCAGGGCCAGCACCGCGCTGATGCAGTAGATGAAGTCCCAGTTCGAGGTGTGGGGCGCGGCGACGTAGACCGCCTTGGGCACATCGGGCACCTCCCCCTCGATGGTCCAGCCGGTGAGGCGCAACCACAAACGGCCCAGGGCCTGCGACAGCCGGTTGCCTCGCCGAGGAAAGGACACTTGCCGCACTGTTTCGCTCATTCACCGCCATCATAGAGGGGCCGCCCCGGCGTGGAAAGGGCCGGCTTGCCGGATCTCCCCCAAGGGGGCATCTTTTGCATCTGGGGATATGTTCCCGGGCCAAGGCCCGACTGGACGAAGGACACGATGGCTACCACCGAAGCAGGGCGTTTGCGGCGCGCTCAGTTGACCGAGCTTGCGCGGCTGCAGCCGATGAACACCGCTGTTTCGATGTTGGTCGCCACGCTGACCGCATTGGTCCTCTGGCCGGCCGTGTCCCGATTGGCCGTGACAGTCTGGTGGGGGCTGCATATGGCCGCCGCGGTGATCACCTTTCAGCGCTGGTGGCACCATCGCCATGTGGCGCGGAGCCAGACGGCGAGCCGCCGAGGGCCCCGCAAGGCGGTCGCCTCGGCGTTGGTCGCCGGTATGATGTGGAGCAGCCTGATCTTCTTCTGGGTTCAGGTAGATGGTCAACGACAACTGACCCTTGCGCTGGCGGTCTTCGGCATGGTGGCCGGCGCTTCGGCGACTCTGGCTGCGGTTCCTGCGGCGGCCCGTGCGTTCATCGTCGCGGCGTTGTTGCCCTTTGGATTCTATTTCGCGGCCCAGGCCACCTGGGAACACGGCGTTCTGGCCGCTTTTGCGCTGGTCATGGCGCTTGCCCTGATTCAACTCTCCCAGAATACCCACCGCGCGTTCGTCCAATCTCACCAGGCTCAACAGGAGAACGCGAGGCTGGTGCAGCAGCTCGAGCACGATCGCCGCGAGTGGATGGAGATCGCGGAGACCTCGGAGGCCTTCGCCATCTTCGACTCTGACGGTTGTCTCCGTTTCTGGAACGCGAATCTTGCCGGCTACCTCGACCTGGAGCCCCAGTCCCTCGTGCCGGGATCACCCATGGAGGCCCTGTATTCCCGAGCATCGCTGCCCGAAGGACTCAGCGGCGACTCGCTCTCTGGTTGGCTCGACAGTCTCGATGCGCAGGGCTACCGCACCGAAAAACATCGGAACGGCCGTTGGCTGCGCAGCACCCGTCGCGGACTGTCCAACGGGGATCAGATCGTGGTTCATGTCGATGTGACGGACCTGGTCCAGGCGGAGGAGGCGGCTCGGGCCCATGAGGCCAAGCTCTCCGAGGTGCAACGGATGGAAACCGTCGGTCGGCTATCCGGCGGCGTCGCCCATGATTTCAACAATCTACTGACGGTTATTCGTGGCCAGACCGGTCTCCTGAACCGGCAGGTTCGTGATGAGCGAATCGGCGACATCGTGGCTCGCATCGACGCGGCTGCCTCGAAAGCTGCGGAGATGACGCGCCAGCTCCTGGCCATCGGACGCAAACAATCGCTTCAGATCGAGCCGATGGATCTCAACTCGGAACTCGCCCGCTTGCGTCCGGTGCTCGAATCGGTGTTGTCTGAATCGGTGACCTGCAGCCTTCAACTGGATCCGGACCCTCTGTGGGTCGACGCGGACCGGCGTCAGCTCGAGCGTGTGGTGTTCAACCTGGTGCTCAACGCGCGCGATGCATCCTCGGCGGGCGACACGATCACCATCCAGACCTGGCGAGACGGTGCGGAGGTCGCGTGTGAGGTTCGGGACACCGGTCGAGGTATGACGGACGAGGTGGCGGCCCGAGCATTCGATCCGTTCTTTACGACCAAGCCCGAAGGGGCGGGGAGTGGGCTGGGGTTGTCCTCGGCGTACGGTGTGATCAAGCAAAGCGGCGGGGATCTGGTGATTCACAGCCGTGAGGGCCAGGGCACGCGGGTTCGTTTCCGGTTGCCCTCGGTGGTCGCACCTGACAAGGCGTTTGCGACGGTCGATGAACCGCCTGCCTTCACCGGTGACGCGGAGGGCGACTCCATGCCCGCCGCTCGCGTGCTGGTGGTCGATGACTCGGTGGAGGTCCGCCTTACCGTCGAGGACTCGTTGCGGGCGCTGGGCTACGAGGTGGTCGGAGCAGCTTCAGCGGGGGAGGCGTTGAACTGCTTGTCCGGGGGGCAGGTGTTCGATCTGGTCGTGTCGGACGTGGTCATGCCGGGCATGACCGGGCCTGAGTTGGTGGAAAGACTACGCCGCGAAGGTGAGCATCTGCCGGTGATTCTTGTTTCGGGCTACTCGGCGGACGCGTTGGGGGACGGTATCGAGCGCCTCGAGGATTGCCGATTGCTGCCCAAGCCTTTCACGCTCGAGCGGTTGGCCGGGGCGGTTTCAGCTGCGCTGACCTCTGAGTGCGCACTCGAGACGCGGCGGGAGCCGAGTCGGAAGGTGTGAATCCGTTTGCCGCCCCGAGGCGAAACCCATCCCATCCAAGGGAGAATCCGATGAAGCGCACCGCACTGCTGGTCACCGTCCTCGCCCTCTGTGTTCTCGCGATGGGGGCCAAGCAGCCCTCCCGCACCTTCAACGGCAGCTACGACTGGTCCGACGGCGGGAGCGATGAACTCTCGGCCGAGTTCAAGTCCGACGGCGACGATCGCTGGAAGGTGAAGTTCAAATTCAAGTGGAACGGCAAGGACCACACCTGGAAAGGCACCGCCCAGGGCAGTTTGACCGAGGATGGCAAGGTCACCGGTGAGGTCGACTCGGGCATGGGTAAGCGGGTCTGGTCCTTCGAGGCGGATCTCGCCGGCAACACCCTGAGCGGCAAGCACACCGAGATCACCGGGGGCAAGACCTACGAAACCGGGACCTTCAGCATCTCGGTCGAGCGCTAGTTCCCGCGCGGGACGCTAGACCCCGCCGAAGACGAAGACGAGCTGGGCGACACCGGCGAGCAGCCCCAGCACCGCGCCGGTGATGATCAGCTTCATCTCGTCCTCCTGGAAGCAGGGCCGCAGCAGGTCCTGGAACTCCTCCGAGGGCAGGCTCTCCATCCGCTCCCGCAGGAGCTGTTCGGCGAGCTTGCCGCGCTCCCGGTTGAAGGGCCAGTGATCGAAGGGGTCGGTGCTGACCCCCACCGCCTTCTCGCCGATCAGGTCGCGGATCTCCGCCAGCTTGTCCTCGCCGACCGCCACGCCGGCCATCGGCCGGTAGGCCTCGACTACCCGGTCGGCCACCGGTTCGATGTGCTTGCGGATCAACTCCTGGGCCCGTTCCGCCCGCGGCCCGAACATCACCGCGTAGATGATGTGCTGGAGGGTCAAGATCTCGGTGGTGACCAGCTTGCACCACACCGCCGCAACCTCCTTCTGCCGTTTGAGGAAGACCCCCTGCAGGGTGAAGCGCCCCAGTTTCACCGGGTTCAGCGGGCGGAAGATGATGTTGATCGCGAACCAGTTGGTGGCGTAGCCCACGGCGATGCCGAAGGCGGGCAGCACCCACCACTGCTTGAAGACGATCCAGACCAACAGCTGCACCAGCCCGAACAGGAAGCCGAAGTAGAGGCCGCTGCGCACGATGAAGCGGAATTCCACCTCGCCGGCCTCGAGGAACAGCCGGTTGAGTAGCTGTTTGTCCCCCTCGAGGCGCTCGGTCAGCATGTGCTTGAAGTCGACCAGCTGCTCGATGTCCTCGGCCACATCGGCGATCAGGTTGCGAATCAGGCCGGGCATCTCGGCGCGGACCCGGGCGTAGACCTGTTGTTTGACCGCCTCGGGCAGCATCTTCCACAGCGCCGGGTGGCGGTAGTACAGGATCTCGTTGGTGTAGCCGTCGAGCCGGGGTTCCATCACCGCGGTGATGTGCTCGGCCATCTTCTCCGGCTCCATCGACTGGAACGCCTCTTTCAGCGTGCCCAGCCGGTACATCGTCTTGTCGACGAAGATCTCCGCCATCTTGCGGGCCTTGGAGGGGATGATGCCCTGCCAGCCGAGGAACGGGCGGATGCCGACGAACTCTAGCGGCTTGAAGGTCAGCTTGATCGCGACCCAGTTGGTGACCCAGCCGATGATCGCCGCGACGAACGGAATGCTGGCATGCTTCCAGAACTCGGGGTTCTGCAGGAAGTCGAACACGGGGGAGCTAGCTTCCGCGGCGGAGCGGCAGCAGGGCGCCGACGATCAGGAGCGCCGCCCAGATCGGCCACGGACCGCCGGCACCGGCGAGGATCGCGCCGGCGACCAGGCAGAACCCGCCGAACAGGGTCGCGCGGATGCCGGCGAAGGGATTCTCGGCCGGCCGTGACGTGGCCTGTTCCACCAGCTTCAGTCCTTCGGTCAGCAGCTTGGGCGTCTTGGCCAGGGCGTCGATCAACTCGGGCATGCCGGTCAGGCTTTCCTTGGCCAGCCGGAGCGGGCCGAAGCGCTGGATCAGGATGCGGTGCAGATGCTTGCGGGAGACCGCCGCGATGTCGAAGCCCGGGGCCAGTTCGTTACCCACCGCCTCGAAGGTCACGATGGCCTTGACCATCAACACCATCTCCATCGGGAAGTACATGCGGTACTCGGCGCCCTTGGCTACCGACTGCATCACCAACCGGGCCAGGGAGTACTCGCTGAAGCGGGCCCGGTGGGTCCAGTGGCGGCAGATGTCCTCGACATCCCGGCGGAAGCCGGCGGGATCGGACTTCGAGGTGATCTTGGCGGTGGCCGCCAGGTAGGTTGCCGCGCTCTCGGCGTCGCCGGCGACCAGGCTGTAGAAGTAGTAGAGCAGCGTGTGCTTCAGTTCGGTATCGAAGCGGCCGACCATGCCCAGGTCGATGAACCCGCACTGGGGCCCCGGCAGGATCAGCAGGTTGCCCGGGTGCAGGTCGGCGTGGAAGAAGCCGTCCCGGTAGAGCATGGAGATGACCGCGCCGGCACCCAGGTCGACCAGCTTCTCCCGGTCGCTCTCCCGGAGCGCCAGCGCCCGTTCGGAGTTCGGCTCGATGCCGTCGAGGAACTCCATGCAGAGCAGGTCCCGGTTGGAGTATTCCCGGTAGATCCGCGGGAAGCGGATGTCCGCCTCGTCCTTGAAGGCCGAGGCGAAGGTCTCGGCGTTGTCCGCCTCCCGGGAGAGATCGACCTCCTTGCGGGTGTACTCGCAGAACTCGTCGAGGATGCGGCCGGGCTGGTAGCGCGAGAAGAACAGCTGCAGCAACCCGCCCAGCATGCCCAGCAACAGGGTGTCTCGCTTGAGGGTCTCGCGGATCCCCGGCTTGACCACCTTGAGGATGACCTGGGTGCCGTCGTGCAGGGTCGCCAGGTGGGTCTGGCCGATCGAGGCCGAACCGAGCGGAGCGGTGCGGATGTGGGCGAAGACCTCTTCCACCGGCTTGTCGAGATGCTCGGCCACCAGTTTGAGGAACTCGGGGTAGGGCACCGCCGGCAAGCGGTTGAGCAGATGGCGTAGTTCGCCGGTGACCGCCGGGGGGAGCAGGTCCTCACGCATGCTGAGGATCTGGCCCAGCTTGATGTAGGTCGGGCCGAGCCGCTCGAGACGCACCCGGAGCTGTACCGGGAAGGGCTCCCGCCGAAGCTTGCGGCTGACCGGGATGGCCAGAAACCAGAGCAGCAGCCGCTGGAGTGCAACGCCGCCGCTGCGCCGTCGCCGTTCGGGGAGATCCCGCAGGTGGGCGGACCGCCCGCCGACGAGCAGGCCGTAGCCGTGGCGCAGGGTGGCGAAGAATCGCCGGATCAACCCCTGGCGGCCGGTATCGACGTAACGCCCGAAGCTGCGATCGGCGCCGGGCTTCGGCGGATCCGCGGCGGGGGTGAAGTCGGCTTTCTGTTTCTCTTGCATAGGTTTACGGCACTCGGATTATAACGTAGCGCTCCGCCGCAGACGGTGCACACCAGGGTCGGTCGCCGTGAAACCGCTGCCGGAAGTGAATCTTGACGAGACCTCCGGCGTAATAAGGGTGTCGGCCGGTCTTCGCCGGGCCCGGGCACTTATGTCCGCGCCGCAACGCCGACCAGGAGGATGCCGTGGGAACGACCCGGGGGGGACGGATGTTGATCTGCGCCGTGCTGGCGCTTTGGACCCTGCTGCCGGCCCAGGCTGCCGAAGGCTATCTTCGGACGCCGGACCTTCATGGGGATCGGGTCGTGTTTGCCGCCGAGGGGGACCTCTGGCTGGCCGACGCCGCCGGCGGCACCGCTCGCCGGCTGACGATTCATGTCGGCACCGAGACCCACCCCAAGTTCTCGCCCGACGGCAGCATGATCGCCTTCACCGGGCAGTACGACGGCAACGCCGACGTCTTCATCATGCCCGCCGAGGGTGGAGAGCCCCGGCGCCTGACCTGGCATCCCTGGGGCGACGACGTACTCGGCTTCACCCCCGACGGCAAGCACGTACTGTTCCGCAGCCGCCGTAACGCCCCCCATGGAAGCTGGCACGTCTACACCGTGCCCGTCGGCGGCGGCGATGTGGAGCGGCTGCCCCTGGGCTGGTGCGCCCGGCTGGAGATCGACGCCGCCAGCGGTCGCTACGCCTTCACCCGCACCGAGCGGGAGCGCCGCACCTGGAAGCGTTACCGCGGCGGCACCAACACCGAGATCTGGATCGGCGATCCGAAGGGTGGGGACTACACCAAGGTCACCGATTCGTCGACGATGAACGCCTTTCCCATGTGGCATGACGGCCGGGTCTACTACCTGGGGGATGCCGGCGGCACGGCCAACCTCTGGTCGATGAGCGCCGACGGCAGCGACCGCAAGCGTCACACCGATCTGGGGGAGTGGGATGCCCGCTTCCCCTCGATGGCTCCCGACGGCCGGATCGTCTACATGCTCGCCGGCGGGGTCCAGCTGTTCGATCCGGCCAGCGGCCGGGCCCGGGAGATCGAGATCGATCTCCCCAGCGACCGGGTATTGACCCGCTCCCGCTATCCCCAGGCGGCGACCCGCTTCGAATGGGTCGATCTCACCCCCGAAGGGGACCGCTTGTTGATCACCACCCGGGGTGAGTTGTTCTCGGTTCCGGTCAAGGAGGGGGTGACCCTGCCGGTGACCCGGGGAACCGGGGCCCGGGAGCGCTACGGGACCTACGACGCCAAGGGCAAGCAGATCGTCTACGTCAGCGACGAGAGTGGCGAGGAGCAGATTCGCGTCATCGATGCCTGGGGCCGGGGAGAGCCGCGGGTGCTGGCCAGCCACGGCGATCCCTCCTGGCACTTTGCGCCGACCTTCTCCCCCGACGGCAAGTGGATCGCCTGGTCGGACAATACCCAGACCCTCTGGATCGCCGATGCCGAGAAGGGCAATCCGCGCAAAGTCGACCGCAGCGAACAGTCGGAAATTCGGGTCTACACCTTCAGTCGTGGCGGCCGTTGGCTGGCCTACGTCAAGCGCGAGAAGAACGAGTACCGCTCGGTGTTCCTTTACGACACCAAGGAGGGCAAGGTCCACCGGGTGACCGACGGTCACACCGACGACTACGACGTCGCCTGGGATCCCGAGGGGAACTACCTGTACTTCATGAGTTCCCGCACCACCGATCCGATGATGGGCTGGCGCGACTTCCAGAACATCAACGTCAACGCCAGCCGGCCCTACCTCGTGCTGTTGCGCGACGACGTCAAGAACCCCTTCGCCCATCTGGCCGGCATGCCCCCCGAAGAGGATGAGGACGGGGAGGACGAGGACGACAAGAAGAAGGGCGACAAGGGCGAGGGCGAAGGCAAGGACAAGGGCAAGGGCAAGGGCAAGGGCAACAAGAAGGACGGCGAGGGGAAAGACGACGACGAGAAGGACACTCCCGAGCCGATCGAGATTGACCTGGACGGTCTGGCCCGGCGGGTGGTTGAACTCCCGGTTCCCAACGGCCAGTACGGCGGCCTGATCGCCGGCAAGGGCCGCATCTATTACAGCCAGGGGCAACTTCGGGGAATGACCGCCCAGGGCTCCGGCGGTACGACGGTGATGACCTTCTCGATCAAGGACAAGAAGGCCAAGCGCTTCGCCGGCGGCGTGCGGACCTACGACCTGTCGGACAACGGCGAAAAGATGCTGTTGTGGAAGGGGGGCGGCGAGCTGTTCGTCGTCGGTGCCGGTTCCCCGCCGGGAGACAACCTGGGTGAGCACAAGGTCGATCTCGGCGGCGTCGTGGTTGAACTCGAGCCCCGGGAAGAGTGGTCGCAGATCTACTACGAGGCCTGGCGCCAGATGCGGGAGTTCTACTGGGACCCCGGCATGGGCGGCGTCGACTGGAAGGGGATTCGCGACCAGTACGCCACCCTGCTCCCCAAGCTGGCGACCCGGGACGACCTACGGGATCTGATCGGAGAGATCATCGGCGAACTCTCGACCTCCCACACCTACGTCTTCGGCGGAGACCGGGGCGTCAACGTTCCCCGGGTCCCCACCGGCTTGCTCGGCGCCGACCTGGAACGGGAGGGAGACGCCTACAAGGTCACCCGGATCTACCGCGGCGATCCCGCGGACCGGGTGCTCTCGCCGCTGGACGTGCCCGGCGTCGACATCGACGAGGGGGACTACATCCTGGCGGTCAACCAGCTGCCGTTCCGCGGCGACCGGCCGTTCATCGGCCACCTGGAGGGCATGGCCGGCAAGGAGGTCATGCTGACCGTCAACGACAAGCCGGAGGCCGAGGGCGCCCGGCAAGTGGTCGTGGTTCCCATGGGCAGCGACGGCGAGCTGCATTACTCCGACTGGGTGCGCCGTAACCGGGAGTACGTCGCCGAGAAGAGCGGCGGCAAGATCGGCTACGTCCACGTTCCGGATATGGGAGTCGGCGGACTGGTCGAGTTCAACACCTGGTTCTACCCCCAGCTCGACAAGGAGGGGATGATCGTCGACGTGCGCTGGAACGGCGGCGGCTTCGTCTCCCAGATGCTGCTCGAGCGGCTGCGTCGTAAGCCGATCAGCTTCGACCGCTCCCGGGGAGGGGGCGTGACGACCTATCCAGCGCGCACCCTCAACGGCCCCTTCGTCGTGCTGACCAACCAGTTCGCAGGTTCCGACGGGGACATTTTCCCCACGGCGGTACAGCTCGAGAAACTGGCGCCGGTGATCGGCATGCGCAGCTGGGGCGGGGTGATCGGCATCCGCGGCGACAAGAATCTGCAGGACGGCGGCGGGATCACCCAGCCGGAGTTCGCCTGGTGGGACCCGCGCCAGGGCTGGGACCTGGAGAACTACGGGGTCGACCCGGACATCGAGGTGGAGAACCTGCCCCAGGACATCGCCCGGGGTAAGGACGACCAGCTCGATCGCGGGCTCGCGGAGGTACTGCGACTCCACGCCGAGACCCCCCCGGTGCGCCCGGACTTCGGCCAGCCGCGGAAGCGTGGCCGGTCGGACTACCGGGACGAGTTGCGCAACTAGCGGAGCAGCCCGACGGTTTCACCCCACGGGCTAGTAGCCGGCCGATCTCCCTGCCAGACTGTTCCCTGGAGGTCGGTTGTGGAAGAGCCGTGTGAGCTTTGCGGGCGGGTGGTGCCGGAACGCACCCGGCACCACCTCGTCCCGCGCATGAGACATCGCAAGCGCAGTGCGCTCAAGCGCTTCTCGCGCTCGGAGATGCGCAGCGGTATCGCCATGCTCTGCCCACCCTGCCACAAGCAGATTCACGCGCTCTTCAGCGAACGAGAACTGGAACAGTCCTACTACACCCTCGACCTTCTGCGAGAGCACGAGGAGATGCAGCGGTTCCTGGAGTGGATCCGCCGCAAGCCGGGGGACCTGCGGGTCTGGACGCTTCGTTCCCGTCAGGGGAAACGGCGCTAGGGGCCGTGCCTCCCGGCCCGGCTTCCGGGGCGACGTCACAAGAACGCCACGCCGGGTCCGGCAGGTCGGCGTATGATTCTCTTGAACCCTTTCTTTCCGCGCGCGACTAGACAGACAGTTACCGAGATCGAGGCCCGGCCGGCTGAGCATTTTCTCGCGGTCACCGAGTGTGCCTCTTGGACCTTGCTGCGTTGCTCTCGGACCGGCCCCACATTCCGGCCCCGCTGAAGGGGCTGGATGTTCGTCGAATCTCCCGCGACGACCTGCCCGCGCTGCGGGTTTCCGGATGCTCCATCGTGTTGCTGTTCGACGACGCCCTGACGCTTCTGCGTCCCGACCCGGTCCGCGCCGCGGTTCCGCCCGGTGCCGAGGTCTGGCTTTGCCCGGCGGATGTGAGCACTTCTTGCCTGGTCGACTGGTTCCAGGCCGGTTTCGGCGAAGTGCTCACCCTGCATCAGGTTGCGTCCAGGCTGCGTCGCGCCGCGGCCGGCCGTCGTCGGCCGAGAATCCCTCCGAGCGCATGGCTGCCGCCGATCGTCCGCGCCGTGGCCGAGTTGGAGCCCGCGCTACGGTTGGTGCAGCAGCTGGAGCGGCCCCACTCGGTCGCGGAGTGGGCCCGTCGGTTGTCGTGGAGCCGTCAGAGACTGTGGCGCGTCTGCATGGCCTCTCTCAGGCGCAGCCCGAGCCAGGTGTTGTGGCTCTATGTCGAAGCGGTGGTGCGCCAGGGTCGCCGGCGGGGTTGTTCGGAGGATACCGTCGCCGAGTGGGTCGGGTACGCCGATGCCAGCGCTCTCTCTCATGCGTTTCGACGTCGTGGAAAGCAGGTGCCGCCTCGCGGATGTCGACTCGACGCCCGCGATTCCCAACTGCGGGACAAGTCACATGGGCCGGCGGACCGATGAACAAGTCGATTGCAACGAGCGGACATGGAATCGACTCGCGCCGGCGGCGACACTCGCGGCAGGGTCAGGCCTGTCGCCTGGCGGATCCCATCATCTGGAGGAAGAGACCATGAAGAGACTGTTGATCGCGGCTGTCGTGTGCCTCTGCGCCGTCGGTTTTGCTGTCGCGGACGAGCCGGCTCCGGCCAAGGAATGCAAGAGCAAGACCGCCGACCAGCTCCTTGCCGAGTGGCGGGTGGAACTGGAAAAGACCGGATCGCGCAATGCCGGTGGTCTGCCCCAGTGCCCGGCGACCAGCAACAGCTGCACCGGTGGAGCGGTGACCTGCTCCAGCGGCGTGGATCCCTGTGGCATCTCCGGGACGCCGAGCTACTCCGATACCGGTCTACAGAAGTGCGAAGAGTCCAACGGTAACCGGATCAGCTGCCCGGTGGGACAGACCGTGCACCTGAAGGCCGCCTCCTGCGCCCAGTGTCCGTGTTGTACGGCGACCCCGGCCTGTGCCTGTCCGGGCAGCGGCTTGGGGTGCGGCGAGGTTTCGAGTCTGCTCTGTCTGTAGCTTCCACCGATTCCGAGTGGCCGCCCGTCCCGGAATGTCGGGCGGGCGGCCTTTTGTCGTTCCAACGGTAGCGTCCGGCGCGCCGCCGTCGTAACCTCCGTCCCGGCGGACCGTTCCGCCGCACGAAGGGGCGACGCATGGGTGTGATCCGGGCCGGTCTTGCGGCCATTCTTGGCTTGGCGGCTTTCGGGGCCGCTCTGGGAGCGGATTCCGCACAGCCGGGAACCCCAGGCAAGGCCAAGAACCTGATCCTGATGGTCGCCGACGGCGCCGGGTTCAACACCTGGCGCGCCACCGAGCTCTACAACGGAGAGAAGAAGCCCTTCTATCGCAAGGCGCCCTGGGTCTCGATGGCGGTGGCCCCCTCGGGGCTCAGCTGGAACGGCGCCCGGGACGACCACGGTGACCCGCTGGGACTCGAGCCGCTGGTCTACGATCCCGAGCGCGCCTGGGACCCGGCCAAGGTCTCCGGTGAGAAGCGCGGCGTGCGGCATTTCTTCGAGGGGTATCGCTGGCGGCGGACCGACGCGCCCGATTCCGCCAACACCGCGTCGGCGTTGGTGACCGGCGTGCCGACCTTCAGCGGGGCGATCAACATCGACGGGGACGGCAACTCGATCGAACGCACCCTGGCCTGGCTCTCTCGGGAAGCGGGCAAACGGGCGGGCATCGTCAGCAGCGTGCAGTTCACCCACGCCACCCCGGCCGCGGCCGGCGGCGCCCACAACCGTACCCGGCGGGCTTACTGCGAACTGGCGGCCGAGCTTCTGACGTCGGGATTGCTGCACTTCATCGCCGGCGCCGGCAATCCGGACTTCGACAACAACGGTCAGCCGCTCCCCGAGGGCGCCGAGCGGACCTATCGCTACGTCGGCGGCCGTGAAATCTGGGAGGTCCTGACCGGCGAGCGGCCGGCCGAGCGGACCCGCCGTGTCTGTGCCGACGGCGACGGGGGCGGGGTCAACCTGGACCGCGAAGCGCGGAAGCTTCTCGGGCACTGGACCCTGCTCCAGGACAAGCAGAGAATCGAATCCCTGGCCGAGGGGGCGACCCCGCCGCGGGTCCTGATCGTGCCCCAGGTCGGCCACGTGCAGATGCAGGGTGCCTACTGGGTCGGCGGCACGGTCTCCACGGTCCGTATCGGCGGGACCCTGCAGCAGGCTCGGGGCTCTCGGGCCGATGCCCGCTTTACCCCGCCGGGCTTCGACCCCAGGACCGAGTCGGTCCCCAGCCTGGCCACCCTGACCCAAGTCGCGCTGAACGCCCTGGATGACGACCCCGACGGGTTCTTTCTTCACGTCGAGGGGGGCGCCGTGGACTGGGCCATGCACGCCAACCAGCTGGGCCGCACCGTCGAGGAGATGAACGATTTCGTCGACGCCATTGAAGCGGTCGTGGCCTGGGTTGACGCCCGGGATGCCTGGGACGAGACCCTGCTGGTGGTCACTGCCGACCACGACCACATGCTCTGGGGGCCCAATGCGTCACGCAAGCCCTTCGACAAGCTGGTCGACAAGGGCAAGGGCAAGCTTCCCGGCTACCGCTGGCTATCCTCGTCCCACTCCCGCAGCCTGATCCCGGTGTTCGCCCGGGGAGCCGGGGCCGGCTACGTGCGCAGCCTGGCCAAGGGCAAGGACCCGGTTCACGGGCCCTACGTGGAGCAGATCGATCTGTTCAAGGTGATGAGCCGCGCCGCCTTCGGGGAGTGACCCTCCGGCTCGCTGCGCTCGACTCGCTCGGGGCAGGCTGGCTAGCTTTTCTTGATCAGGACGTAGCTGATGTCGTCGGCCTGGTGGGCGGCGGCCAGCACCCGGCGCTCGAGTTCGGCGCCGATCTCCTTGCAAGGCCGGTCGGCCATCTCGTTGAGCAGGCTCTCGAGATGGGTCGGGAAGAAACGTTCTTCCGGCGACTGGTCCTCGTCGTCGCTCATCCCGTGTTCCGACAGGCCGTCGGTGTAGAGCACCAGGATGTCGCCGCTTCCCAGCAGGTTGATCTCGTTGACCGAGTAGGTCGGCTTGTATCCGAGCCAACTCTCGTGGCGGGCCCGGTCGATGTCGTGCTTGTGGGGGAAGATCCCGATCGGCGGAAAGGAGGCGGTGCGGTCGGAGCTGATCTTGGTCAGCTTGCCGTACTGCTTCGAGTAGACCACCGGGGCCGGGTGCGCCGCCGAGATGAAGCGGAACTGCCCCTCGGTGGAGATCTCGCCGTAGATCATGGTGAAGTACTTGTTGATCGCCACCGACTGGTGGAAGCGGTCGTTGATCAACTCGAAGACCCGGGTGGTGATCTCGCCGTAGAGCTCCATCTCGTACATCGCGCCGAGCATGAAGGCCTGGTGCAGCATGGCGCAGATCAGCGCGTCGGTCTTGCGGTGCCCCGCCACGTCCGCCAGCAGGATGCCCGCCCGGTTCCGGTTGAGCTCCAGCTTCTCGGCGACGTCGTCCTGGCCCTGCTTGCGGGCCCGGGCGATGCGCCGGTCCAGATCGAAACGCTGGTTGAAGTCGATGAAGATGATGTGGTCGCCGCCGACCACCTGGCGCAGGGGCAGGGAGTTGCCGTAGACGTCGAGGCCTTCGAGCCGGGGTTCCTCGCCCGGCGGCGGTTTCAGCGTCTTCGCGATCTCCTGGAAGTTCTCCAGTTCGCGAATCAGATGATCGATGCGAAGCTCGGCTTCGAGGCTCATGGCCGCTTGGTTCCCTGCGGTCGAGACAACCTCGACCTCTGAAGCATCACTTTAGCGCGATGAACGTGGATTTGCTCTAGTCCGGCGCTAAAAGCCGGTGAATTGTATGCTCTCGAATCCATGCTCCAGCTGTTCTTTCAGAACCTCGCGCCGATCTTCCTCGTGGCGGCCGTCGGGTACGTGCTCGTCGCCCGGTCCCGGATCGACCCGGCCCCGCTTGCCCGGCTGGCGTTCATGGTGCTGGCGCCCTGCTTCGTCTACGAGACGTTGACCGCAAGCCGGACCCCGCTGATCGAGATGGGGCGCATCGCCGGCCTGGCGATGTCGGTGTCGCTGATGCTCGCCGGGGTGGCTCTCGCCGTATCCCGGCTCCTCGGCTGGGAGCGCAAGCTCTGCACCGTGGCGGTGCTCGGGGCGATGTTGCCCAACGCCGGCAACTACGGTATCTCGGCCAGCCGCTTTGCCTTCGGCGAGGAGGCGGTGGCTCATGCCGGTGTCTTCTTCGTCGCCTCGGCGGTGATGACCTTCACCGCGGGCATCCTCGTCGCGTCCTGGGGGCAGGCCAGTTTGCGCGATGCTCTGGGGCGGCTTCCCAGGGTGCCGGCGATCTGGGCGCTGATTGCCGCCTTCCTGGCGCTGGGCACCGGGTTCGAGCTGCCGCTCCCGCTGGATCGGGGCGTGGAACTGCTGTCCGACGCCACCATCCCGATGTTCCTCTTGATCCTCGGCATGCAACTCCACGGCAAGGGGCTGACCGGACCGTGGGGACCCGTGGGTTTGGCGATCGGTCTGCGGCTTCTGGGTTCGATCGCGATCGCCTGGCCGCTGTCGTCGTTCTACGGTCTGGAGGGTGTGGCGCGCCAGACCGCGGTGCGGCAGGCCGGCAGGGCCGCCGCGGTGA
>CAZBZH010000020.1:0-18114 GCA_964496265.1 uncultured Acidobacteriota bacterium
CAGGCACTTCTCGATCATCGCCTTTTCCATCTGATCGAGGGTCATCTCACCGGCGGCGGGGAGAGAAGGCTCCTCCGGCCGGGCCTCGAGCTCGGACAGCAGCTTGAGGTCCGCGGCGCGCAGCCGGTCCCCCTCGAGCACCAGCACCGCCCGTTCGATGGTCTGGCGCAGCTGGCGCACGTTGCCCGGCCAGGGTTCGGCGCAGAGCCAGGAGACCGCGTCGGCGTCGAGCTGTAGCGGCCCCCGCCCGTAGTGTTCGCCGAACTCCCGGCAGAAGTGGTTGGCCAGCAGCGGAATGTCGCTGGGGCGTTCCCGCAGCGCCGGCAGCCGGATCGAGATCAGGTTGAGCCGGTAGAGCAGGTCCTCGCGGAAGTTGCCTGCGGCGACCTCCGCCGCCAGGTCCCGGTTGGTCGCCGAGACCACCCGCACGTCGACGCTCTTGGTCGAGCTGGATCCGAGCACCTCGAAGGTGCGGTCCTGCAGCACCCGCAGCAGCTTGACCTGGGAGCCGGCATCCAGTTCCCCGATCTCGTCGAGGAAGATCGTGCCCCCGTCAGCGACGTCGAAGCGTCCGCGACGGTCGCTGCGGGCGTCGGTGAAGGCGCCGCGCACATGGCCGAACATCTCGCTCTCGAACAGGGTCGAGGAGACTCCGCCCAGGTTGACCTTGACGAAGGGGCCGTCCTTGCGCGGGCTGTTGCGATGGATCGCCTCGGCGACCAGCTCCTTGCCGGTGCCGCTCTCGCCGCCGATCAACACCGACGCGTTGGTCGCGCTGACCCGGCCGGCCAGGGCGATCACCGAGAGGAAGCGGGGGTCCTGGCCGATCAGGCTGCCCAGTTCATAGCGCCGGTCCAGGTCCTCCCGGGCGACATGGGCCTCCTCGGCGGGCGGGTCGCCGGCCAGTTGCAGGGCGGTCTCGATCGCCTGCAGCAGATGGTCGTTGTTCCAGGGTTTGGTCACGAAGTCCCGGGCGCCGCGCTTCATTCCCTCGACCGCCAGGCCGATCGAGCCCCAGGCGGTGATCAGGATCACCGGAAGTTCCGGGCGCAGCCGGGTGGTCTCCTCCAGCAGCTCCAGCCCTTCCTTGCCGCTGGTGTCCCGGGAGAAGTTCATGTCCTGGAGCACCAGGTCCACCGGCGTGCTCTGCAGGCACGCCAGCGCTTCCTCCGGATTCGCCGCGGTACAGGACGCCAGTCCCCGCTGTTTCAGCAGCAGGCTGAGGGACTCGGTGACCGAAGGGTCGTCATCGACCAGCAGGATCATGCGGCTCACTCGTGGTGCAGCGCCTCGGCGGGTTGGATCCGCGAGGCCAGGGCCGCAGGATACAACCCACACGCAAGCACCAGCAGGTAGATCGTTACCGCGGCGAACGCCAGGCCGCCCCACGCCGCCTGACCGGTGAGGAAGCCGAGATCGACCAGCAGGGGGAACTGCACCACGATCAGCCCGCCCAGGGCGATGGCGAAACTGGCCAGCAGCACCAGTTCGAGCAGGATCTGGCGATAGACGCTGCCACGATCGGCCCCGATGGCGCGCCGCAGTCCGATCTCGGCGGTGCGGCGGGTGACGTTCTGCCACAGCACGCCGATCAGGCCGAGGGCGACCATGAGCAGCAGAAACACGCCGACGATGCCCAGCAGGATCAGGGGAGCCATGCGCATGCGATTCTGCTGCCGCCGGACCTCGGCGACCCGATCGATGCTTGCCGCCCATTCCGGGCCCAGCACCGAGCGCAGGGTATCCCGTACCGCCACCTCCAGCGACGCGTCCGCACCGGGATCGACCCGCAGGGTGAACAGCGTTCCCGGGTTGAAGGTCTCCGGGCCGCGCATCTGGAACATCACGTTGCCCGGCTTTCCGAACTCGCCGTCCTTGCGGAACTCCTCGACCACGCCGGTCACGATGCCCTCGACCAGCACCGGCATGCGCTTGCCCACCGGATCTTCGTCGCCGAAGGCGATCTCGGCCAGCGCCCGGTTGATCACCACCGGAGGCCGTTCATCGTCCCGGTCGCTCTCTTCAAACCAGCGGCCGGCGATCAGGTCGACGCCCAGGGTGTCGCCGAACTCGGGAGTGGTGTGCAGCATCTCGGTGAAGATCGTCACGCCATCGTAGTCGTCTCCGTAGACGTGGGAACTGCCGTCGAACACGCCGCTCCCCGAGCGGGCCACCGAGACCACGCCCGGCAGGTTCTCCAGATCCTGACGGAGTTGCCGCAGCAGCGAGCGCTGCTCGTTCATCCAGTCGAAGCCCTTGTCGGTGCTGGCGCTCAGGTTCCACAGGTTGTCCCACTGGAAGCCGACCGGCAGCCGGTAGCGGTGGGTCATGAATAGCGAGAGGCTCGCGATCAGGAACACGACCATGAACGAGAGAAAGATCTCGAGCATGATCAGGCCGTTGGCGCGCTTACGGTTCCAGACCAGCTTCAGCAGGTGACGGATCATCGGGAGTCTCCTCGCAGGGCTTCTACCGGGTTCATCCGGGACATACGCCAGGCCGGGTAGACCCCCGAGACCAGGCCGAAGATGAGGGCCAGCAGCAGGCCGTAGCCCAGCACCCGCAGGTTCAGGCGGAAGTGGGCGTAGGGCAGCAGGTCGGCGTTGTTGATCAGGCTCAGGGCCAGGGCGGAGAGCCCCAGGGCGGCCACCCCGCCGATCAGGGTCAGGACGACATTCTCGACGACAAACTGGCCGACCAGGGTGCGGGGCGTGGCGCCGAAGCTCTTGCGCACCCCGATCTCCGCGGCCCGCTCGAGAATGCGGCTGAGGTTCAGGTTCATCAGGTTGACCGCCGGCAGCAGCATGAACAGCAGCATCGCACCGCCGATCAACACGCGCAGCAGCAGGGGACGCGCTTCCCCACCTTCGTTGAGCATCTCCCGGGAGGTATCGTCGAACTTGGTCAACAGCCAGCTCTCGAGGGTGTCGTAGGTCTCCGGATCCGGCAGCTCGTAGGCGGCGAGGCGCTCGTTGAACGCCGCCTGGATCTCCGGGATGTCGGCGGTGCTGCGGGCGAGCACCGCCGCGCGGAAGCCTCCCATCATGCGGGTCTTGTAGTTGGTGGAGGGCATGGTCTCGATGGGCGCGAATACCTCGCCGAAGGGCAGGTTGTTGAGCAGCGAAACGTCCTCGACCACGCCGACCACCTGGAAGGTCTGGTCGCCGATCGGGATGTCCCGGCCAAGGGCCGCCTCGCCGCCGAAGAAGCGCTCGCGGGTGGTCTTGTTGATCACCGCGACGAAGTTCCCCTGGTCGGCGTCCTCATCGCTGAAGGGGCCCCCTTCGATGAAGTCGAAGTCGAAGATGCGCCAGAAGGCGCCGTCGACCCGCTTGAGTGCCGACTCGATCTTGCGGTCGTCCAGGTAGGTGACCTCGTTGTTGCCGCCGCCTCCCTCGAACACCGAGATCTCCTCGGCCAGGGGCAGGTCCTTGATGAAGGTCTCGTAGAACTTGTATCCGGGGCTGCTGGAAGATTCCCGGCCGGGGCCGCTCATGATGACCTTGGTCGCCAGCAGCATGCGGTCGACCTGGGACTCCGGCGGCTGCGGCCCGAAGAGTTGATCGAGCATCGCCGCGGAGACGACCAGGACCGTCAGCGTCAGGGCGATGCCGAACAGGCTGATCAGCGTGAAGAACTTGCGGCGCATCAGCACCTTGACCGCGAGTTTGAGATAGTTCTTGAACATGTCTCGCTCAGTGGACCTGGCGGCCGTCGAACATGCGGATGGTGCGCTGGGTGCGCTGTCCCAGCCGGTCGTCGTGGGTCACCATTACGATGGTGGTGTTCTCTTCCCTGTTCAGGGTCTCGAGGATGCCCATGACCTCCTCGCCGTTGTGGCTGTCCAGGTTGCCGGTCGGCTCGTCGGCCAGCAGCACCTTGGGACGGCCGACGATGGCCCGGGCGATGGCCACGCGCTGCTGCTGACCGCCCGAGAGCTGGGTCGGGTAGTGGTGGACCCGGGAGGCCAGGCCGACCTTGTCCAGCGCCTGCAGCGCCGCCTGGCGCCGTTCCTTGGCCGACATGCTGCGGTAGAGCAGGGGAATCTCGACGTTATCCACCACCTTGAGATCGGAGATCAGGTGGAAGTTCTGGAAGATGAAGCCGGCGGTACGGTTGCGGATCCGCGCCTTGTGCTTCTCGCTGCCGCCGTTGATCGGGGTGCCGTCCAGATGCACCGTGCCCTGGCTGGGCTCGTCCAGCAGGCCCATCAGGTTCAGCAGGGTGGTCTTGCCGCAGCCCGAGGGACCCATCACCGAGACGAACGCACCCTCCTCGATGGTCAGGTTGACGTCTTCCAGGGCGGTGGTCTCGATGCGGTCGGTCCGGTAGACCTTGCTTACGTTCTGAAGCTGGATCATGGCGTGTCTCCATCCACGTCGATCTGTTCGAGGTGTTCGTAGGGCTGCATATCGGAAATGATGACGACCTCCCCTTCACGGGGGCCGTCCACGATCTCGTAGTAGTCGATGCCCGAGACGCCGAAGCGGGTCGGGATACGGTCGGCCTTGCCGTCACGCAGGACGAAGACCGGTTGGTCCCGGTTGCCCCGGGCGAAGGGGCCGCGGGCAACCCGCAGCACGTTGTCCCGGACTTCGGTGACGACCATCACGTCCACCCGCAGGTTGGAGCGCAGGCCGTCGTGATCCGGGTCGTCAAGGATCACGTCGAAGCGGGCCACGCCGTCCTCGATCGAGGGGTGCACCACGTCGACCCGGCCGTTGAGGGTGGTGTCGCCGGCCTTGATCCGGGCGGGCATGCCGCGCTCAACCCGCTTGATGTAGGCATCGGAGACGGTGGCCTCGACCCGGAAGCTGTCCAGGTCGGCGATGCGGGCGATCTCCTGCCCGGCGGTGATCGCCGCCCCTTCCTGCGGCACGACCCAGGTGACCACGCCGTCCCGGTCGGCCCGGGTCTCGGCCAGCTCCAGGCGGTGCCGGGTTTCGTCCCGTTCCTTGAGCAGGATCGTCGCGTCCAGATCCAACCGCTCCAGCTTGGCCGCGGTGGAGCGGCGGGCCACGTCCACCGAATCGTTGAGTTGCTCCAGTTCGACCTCGCTCTTCTTGAGCTCGACTTCGGTCTGGCGCAGGGTGGTCTCGGAGGTCAGCCCGTCGCCATGGAGTTCCCGCTGCTGGCGGACCCGGTAGCGCTGGAGTTCGACGTCCAGTTCCTTGGCCTGGATCCGGCCGGTCAGGTCGGAGAGTTCCTTCTCGAGGCCCAGCTCCATCTCCCGGCGCTCGGCCCGCTTCTGGGCGATGCGCTCGGTCAGCCGGTCGAGCTGCAGCCGGGTCGCCGAGGAATCCAGCTCGACGATGGCGTCTCCCGCCGCGACCGCATCACCGGGGCGCTTGAGGATGCGTAGCACCCGGGCGGCGTCGGGGCTGGTCAGCATCTTCTCGTAGGCCGGCAGCACCGTCCCCGAGGCACGCAGGCTGGCCTCGACCCGGCCGGTGTCCACGACCGAGGTGCGTAGCCGGGCGTAGGAAACCGAGGGGGAGACCAGACTCGGGAGCCAGAGGAAGGCGGCAATGGCCAGGCCGGCCAGGGCGGCTCCTCCGGTGAGGCGTTTCATCGTCCGGCGGCGGCGGAGCGAAAGATCGATCTCGCGGTCCACGTTTCCCCCCGGGCCCCGGGAACTTCCCTCCGGACCCGGTGTCCGGAGTGGGCGAGGCCACGCAGGGGACTACTGCAAGGCCGGGGCCAACGAGAAACTGCCTCCTGCGGGCCGGAATGCGGGCTCCGGCCCGCGGAAAGTGTTCGATTCCGAACAGTCCCGTTCGGTGCCGCACGGCTGTCCTATAGGCTCGGGAGCAAGGCCACGCATCTCATGAACGAGCGCGAGAGAGACCCACCGACCAGGAAGGGGTGACGATGGCAGTAGAGCTGGTATCCGAGACGACCGAGACCACCCAGGCGGCGACCCGCAGTGACCGGATCCGGGAGCTCGAGAGCATGCACTCCCTGAGCTTCGGTTGGGCGATGTCCTGCTGCGGCTGGCGCCGCGCCGAGGCGGAGGAGGTGCTTCAGACCGCCTATCTCCGTGTGCTGGACGGCCATGCCCGTTTCGGCGGCCGGTCGAGCCTCAGAACCTGGTTCTTCGGCGTCGTGCGCCGGGTGGCCGGGGAGCGGCGCCGCTCCCAGGCGATCCGCAACGCCGCCTTCCTTCGTTTCCGCTCCCGGGAGCCGGAGCCCGATCCCGCTCCCGATCCGGAAGGTCTCTCGGAACGTGCTCGTGCCCACGCCCGCCTCTGCGCCTGTTTGCGCAAGCTGTCCCGCCGCCAGCGCGAAGTGCTGCACCTCGTCTTCTATCAGGAGATGACGGTGGAGGACGCCGCCGCGGTGATGGGACTTCCGGTGGGCACCGCTCGAACGCACTACGGCCGCGGCAAGGCCCAGCTGCGCAAGCTGCTCGACAGCTCGCCGGCCGAAGGAGATGCGCGATGACACGGCACGATGAACTGAACGACGAAATGCTGAAGCAAGAGTTCCAGGCAATGCGCGACGAGGAGCGGGAGAGCGCTCCCAGCTTTGACTCGATGAGCGGCAGGGCTGCCGAGCCCTCCCGGGTGCGGTGGCTGCATCCGGGCCTGGCGGTTGCCGCCGGGCTGGTGTTGACCGTGGGTGTGTTGGCCGTTCCGTGGATCTATCGGGGCGGCGAAGTGGCCGTGGAGCCGCCGGTGGTGGCCCACACCGTGGAGCCCCGGGAGATCCTGGAGTTCGCCCCAGAGACGCATGAGAGGCTGAAGGGGGTAGGCCTCGAGGAGCCGGAAGATGCGGTTCTCGAGGAAACTCCGACCCCTGCTGCGGATCCGGCGCCGGCCGCCGGCCCGCCCGAGACGCCTTCCGAAGCGGTCGCGCCGAGCGAGGCCCGGGAGCGTCTGGCCGACGTTCTGGCCAAGGCCGCCGCGAAACAACCGGCTGATGCTCTCGCCGAAGGCGCCCCGGAACTCCTGGCTCAGGCCAGCGGTGACATGAAGGTTCAGGTGACCGACAGCGAGGGGAATCCGCTTCCGGGTGCCGCCGTGATCCTGAGCGATGGAGCTGTGCCGCTCGGGGCCCGGGCGGTGATCACGGACCAGCGGGGAACTGCGTCGTTCTCCAGCCTCCCGGCGAAGGATGCCTACGACGTCAACGTGACGTTCCCGGGAATGCGCGGCGTCCGACTGGAAGGGGTGCGGGTCGCGGAGTCGAATCGTACCGATCTGCCGGTTCAACTGGCAGAGGAGTACGGCGAAGCCGTTGCCGTAACCGCCGAGCGCCCCGTCGTCGAGCTGTACGCAGCCGACACCACCTCCAAGTTCTCCGACGATTTCATCGCGGGGCTTCCGGTCCAGGGACGGGCCTATCAGGACCCGAACGTCCACGGCTCTCGCTCCCGGGATTTCAAGGCGATCGTCCGCGGCGTCTCCAACGTCGATCCGCTGCACGGCCAGCTCTCCGGATACGTGGCCATGGATTCCATCGAGGAGATGGAAGCGGTCGCGGCGGGTGAGGGCGTCAAGTTCGACGGCGCCCAGGGTGGCTTCGCCAGGGTTGACGACTTCGGCAGCACCGAGACCTATGGCGCCTTCGAGGACAACGACTTTCATCGGGTCGCCGAAGACCCGCTCTCGACCTTCTCCGCCGATGTGGACACGGCGTCCTACGCCAACGTGCGCCGGTTCCTCAACGAGGGTTCCCTTCCGCCACGGGACGCCGTGCGGATCGAGGAGTTGATCAACTACTTCGACTACCGCCACGCCGAGCCAAAGGGGGACGACCCCTTCGGCGTCGAGATCGAGGTGGCCGAGTGTCCCTGGAACAGGGAGAACTGGCTGGCCCGGGTCACCCTGGCGGCGCGCAACGAGCTGAAGAACGACTACAAGGGCAGCAATCTGGTGTTCCTGCTGGATGTCTCCGGTTCGATGGATTCACCGGACAAGCTGCCGCTGGTCAAGGACGCCATGCGCATGCTGTCCCGGCAGCTCGGCAGCAAGGATTCGGTGGCCATCGTGGTCTACGCCGGCGCGGCCGGATTGGTGCTGCCGCCCGGCTCGGACCAGCAGGCGATACTCAGCGCGATCGATCGTCTGGGTGCCGGGGGCGGAACCGCCGGTGGGTCCGGCCTGCGGCTGGCCTACAGGGTTGCCCGGGAAAACTTCATCGAGGGAGGCGTCAACCGGGTGATCCTCGCCACCGACGGCGACTTCAACGTGGGCGTCACCGGCCATTCCGAGCTGATGAACATCATCGGCCAGGATGCCAAGAACGGGATCTTCCTGACCGCCCTCGGCGTCGGCCGGGGCAATTTCCAGGACCAGCGTCTGGAGCAGCTGGCCGACAAGGGCAACGGCAACTTCGCCTATCTCGACAGCAAGGCCGAGGCGCGCAAGGTGCTGGTCGAGGAGATCGGCAGCACCCTGGTCACCGTGGCCAAGGACGTCAAGTTCCAGCTCGAGTTCAACCCGGCCCGGGTCGGCGCCTACAGGCTGATCGGCTACGAGAACCGGCTGCTGGCCCACCGGGACTTCAACGACGACACCAAGGATGCCGGTGAGGTCGGCGCGGGGCATACGGTCACGGTGCTCTACGAGCTGGTTCCGGCCGGCCGGGAGCAGGCGCCCCTGGTGGACCCGCTGAAGTACCAGCGTTCCGCCGAGCCGCAGGAGCACACCGCTAGCGACGATCTGTTTACCCTCAAGGTGCGCTTCAAGCACCCCGACGAGGACACCAGCTCCCGGCGGCTCTACCCGGTGTCCGCCGAGCCGCTGCCTCTGGGCGCCGCCTCCGAAGACACCCGTTTTGCCGCTGCCGTCGCCGCCTTCGGCCTGCGACTCCGTCACCAGGCAAGCGCCCAGTCGTTCGATTGGAGTGCCATCGAGCGACTGGCCCGGGATGGGATCGGCAACGACGAGCACGGGTACCGCGCGGGCTTCATCGATCTGATCCATCGAGCCGCCGCCCGGGAGTCGGCGCTCCACGGCGAGTAGGTCCCTCATCTCCTCCTCGGGAGCCGTGGCCGCTCTGGCATAATCCAGGGCGGCCATGGCTTTCGAAACCACCAAATGGAGTCTCGTGCTCGCCGCCCGGGAACCGACCGACCCGTCGGGGCGCGAGGCGCTTGCCGAGCTGTGCGGTATCTACTGGTACCCGCTGTACGCCTTTGTCCGGCGGCGCACCGGGGATGCCGACGCCGCCCGGGACCTGACCCAGGGGTTCTTCGCCGATCTGCTGGAGCGCAGCGCCTTCGACCGGGTCGATCCCGCAGCCGGCCGATTCCGTTCCTTCCTGCTGGCCTCGTTCAAGAACTTTCTCTCTCATGAGCGCGAGCGGGCGGCGGCCCAGAAGCGGGGCGGGGGCGCCTCGCCGGTCTCCCTGGACGCCGACGAGGCCGAGGAACGCTACCGCTTCGAACCGGCCGACGACCGCACCCCGGAGCGGGTGTTCGAGCGAAGCTGGGCGCTGGCGGTGCTCGATCAGGTGGCCGGCCGCCTGCGCAGCGAACTCACCGAGGCGGGCAAGGCCGAGCAGTACGACGCTCTGTCCGGCTATCTGACCGGCGAGGGGGACAAGCCCTACAAACAGGTCGCCGAGGAACTGGGCACCAGCGAAGCCGCGGTGAAGATGGCGGTGCGCCGCCTTCGCCAACGCTACGGCACCCTGCTGCGGGAAGAGATCGCCCACACGGTGACCGACGAGGGGCAGATCGACCGGGAACTCAAGCACCTGCTGACCACGGTGCAGGAAGGCTAGAGCGCCGGGGCGACTACGGGCAGGTCCGGGCCGGGATCTCGGTCCCGCTGCTGTCGAAGCCGGCCGGCCCTGAGCCGCAGGCGTTCATCGGCCGCGCCAGGTATCCGAAGGTCCCACCCGCAGCCGGCGCATCGGTCAGGTACTCGTTGTTGAACGGCCCGCTGCGCTCGTCGTCGCTGACGGCGCAGATCCCGTCGCCGACGAAGTCGTCGCTCGAAGATTGGATCACGTCGTAGCGCAGATCGGTGACGATCCCGCCCGGCTCCTTCGGCTGGAGCCAGTCGGCCAGGTTGCGGGTGCCGAAGCAGCCCACCTCACCGGTGTCCGGATCGTAGCTGGTGAAGTAGCAGGTGGGCGGCCCGTAAAACATCAATCGTCCGGTTTCTCCCGGGACCGCCCAGGTCCGCGGGTCCGATGGAGCGCAGTCGCAGGCGTCTCCGATGCCGTCGCCGTCGGCGTCGGCCTGCCCCGGATCGAACACGGCGGGGCAGCGGTCGATTGCATCGCAGACGCCGTCGCCGTCGCCGTCGCTGTTGCCCGCCACCATTTGCCGGCGCAGGATCTGCTGGATCTGGAGGGTGATGTGCCGGCCGCCGCCCGAGCCCGCGCCGTCGCCGTCGTTGAGCATCACGATGCCGCCGATGTCGGCGACCGCGTCATACCAGGGGTGCAGCCCGAACTTGCCCGGGTCGCTGTAGATCGTCGTCTCGCCGTCGGCCCCGCGGTCGAACATCCAGATGCCGAGGCCGTTGCCGATATCCGGTTGGGCCGGAGAGTAGTAGATCTGGGTGGCGGCCGCCCGGTCGACGAGCATCTCGTCCACCGCCTGTGGGGACAGCACCCGCACGCCGTCGACCTCGCCGCCGCCGATGATCATGCGCCAGAAGGTCTCGTAGTCCGACAGCCGGCTGAACATGCCGCCGGCGATGGTCGGGTTGCTGTTGTTGGTGTAGAAGAGGCCGATGCCCAGCGGGTTCTTCAGCCGCTCGTTGAAGATCCGGATCCAGATGCGGCCGGAGGGCACGTCGACGCAGGAGGCGGGGAAGCGGTTGCAGTAGGCGATCTCCGCCATGCGGCCGGCGACGTGCATCGAGTTGCTGCCGTATAAGAAGGTCTCGCCGGGATCGGAGATCCGCGGCGCCTCGTCGAGGATCTGTTCGGCGCACTCGCCCAGGGTCACGCTGTTGCTGCCGATGCAGGACCAGCTGTCGTTGTACAGCCCCGAGGTGTGGCTGAAGGCCATGGCCACGGTGATCTCACCATTGGGGGTGCCGGCGTACTGGGGCATCAGGTCGGCGACGGTGGTATCCAGCGAGAGGGTGCCGTCGTCGACGAGGCTCATGATCACCGCCGCCGACACCGCCTTGGTCGCCGAGGCGATGGGGATGAAGGTGTTGGGGCCCCACTGACCGAACAGATTCGAGTGCAGCACCCCATCGGCAGGGGAAAAGATCGAGATGCCCGCCCCGGGTAGGGCCCGGTCCAGCCGGTGGGTCTCCAGCACGTGCTCGGCGTGCTCGAAATCCGGGTCGCACTGGGCCATGGCCGGCGGTTCGCCCCATCCCAGGATCAGCGGCAGCAGCAACAGTCCGAGTCGTCGCACGAGGGTCCTCCCGGGTGCCGCGGACGGGCACGCCTCGATGAGACCCGCTGCCCGCTGCAGTGGTTTAGCCGTACCGCCAAAAAAGCCGGAGGGCAACGCCCGAACCGGTCTCCGCAGCCGATTTCGACCCCCGATGTAACGCCGGCGTCCGGAAGGGTACCTGACCTCCGATGGATGAAATCGGAGGCGGGCGGCGGGGCGAGGGTGCCCGGTCCCCCGGTCTCCAGCAACCGAAGGTTGGATTCGCCGTGAAGACCCGTTACCTCACGATCCTGGGCGCGACGCTGCTGTGGACCGCCCTGGCCCTGCCCGCACTCGCCGAGGATCCGCCCCCGCTGGGGGAGGAGTCGACCCTGATGCGCGGGGATACCGCTCATCTCAATGAATTCTGCGCCGGCTGGCCGGGCTGCCAGGCCCCGGTGCTGGCCTCCGCGAGCGCCAAGACGGTGCTCGGCATCCTGGTCGACACCAACGACCATCCCTACACCGGTTCGGCGGGGGATCTGACCACCTACCGGGACACCAAGCTGGCCGACTACGAGGGCAACAGCGACGCCTACTGGCTGGAGTCGTCGTACGGCATGGTCGGCATCGACATGGAGATCCCCGACGAGATCTTCACCCTCGATGGCGCCTTCGACGACTACTACAACCGGGACTACGTCGACACGACCCTGGTCACCAACGGCGTTTCGTTCCCACTCAACGGATCGGCCCAGGCCACGATCCACGTCCACGACGCCCACGACCGGGACAAGTTCGTCGACTTCTCCCCCAACGCCGCCAACCTCGGGGAGCTGGTCGATGAGTGCAACGCCGCCTTCGACGCGGTCACCGGCGTGCCCGCCGAGTGGGTCGAGTGTTCCTCCACCTTCGGTGAACTGCGGATCGCCCTGGTGCAGGACGAGACCGCCGAGGCGACCTTCATCCGGGTCGACGGGGGCAGCGATCTGGCCGATCTCGGTCTCGACGGCCCGATCGAGACCCAGGGGACACCGACCCGCCTCGAGGGCAAGCAGATCCCCGGAGGCTTTCCGGTCGGCCTCAACGCCGGAGCGGGCTGGGTCGACATCGAGGTGCGGGCTCACGGCACCTACCCGGTCACCCGCCGCTATTCGATCGGCTTTCCCGAGGCGACCTACGGTAGCCCCGAGGAGCTGGTCGAGGGTATGTTCCTGCCGGTGCTCAACGCCGAGTTCGACTGGGTCCAGTTCGAGGACTACGGGGATGACCGGGTCGGCATGCGGCTCCAGGATGGCTTCGCCGGGGCGAACGCGGCGCTGCGCGTCGTGGGCGGCGCCAACCTCGATCAGCTCGGCCTCGACGGCCCCCAGCGGATTGACGGCGTGATCAGCTTCGACAAGCGCCGCACGGTGCGCGGCAAGCGCTCGGACATCGTCGCCGAGGCGCTCTCCCTCTACATCGCCGAGCGTGCCGCCGTCGAGGGTATCTCGATTACCGCGGCCAACGAATCCGACCTGGACACCCTGGTCGATCAGGAGCTCGACGGTTACGACTCGTTCCTGGTGCTGCTGGTGGATCAGGGCACGAGCCCGGATATTCCCTCATCCCGCCGCGCCGGCGCGTCCGCCAGCGCCTGGTTCGATCTCTCGATTCCCGGTGAGGACGGCTACGTCTACGAGCGGCAGAAGAACGCCGGCTTCATGATCGGGCCCGGCTACGCCGCGTGGACGACCTGGGCCCACGAGTTGGGCCACACCCTCGGCTTCCCCGATCTCTACTTCAAGAGCGACCACGAAAACCTGGATTCGACCTTCGACTACGTCAACGACTGGGGGCTGATGGATGCGCACAGCTTCACCCCTCACGCGGTCGGTTGGAGCAAGCTCAAGAAGCAGACCTGGTTCCCGGCGGGCTCGGTGGCGGATATCTATCCGCCGCCGCTGGGCAGCACCCATCACCACGAGTTCACCCTGGTGCCCAGCGAGCATCCCTTCGGCGACTACGCCGGGGTTGGTTCGCCGGGGTACCCCGAGCGTCAGCTGCTGCGCATCTGGATCTCGGACCACCACTGGGTGCTGGTCGAGAACCGCCAGCCCGGGGATCAGTTCTCCCAGAACCTGCCTGACGACTGGATCGGTGATGTGCCCCCGGACGGCTCGGCCCAGCCCGGCGGTCTGCTGATCACCGACACCTGCGATATCAACACCGAGTTCAGCTGCCCCTACCGACCGCGGGTGGTCAACCTCAACCCCTACGGCACCCAGGCCAATGCCCGGGGCATCGCCGAGAACGAGGTCCGCTCGTTGAACGCCGCCGACTCCAACCCGGCCTACGACGGGATCATCATCACCGATCTGGGGCCGGTGGCGGGCCCGGCGGGGCACCCCGACGCGCGCCAGGTGCAGGTCACCTGGGGGCCCGGCGACTTTGTCGAACTGGAGATCCGGCCCTGGCAGGCGCCGGAGATCTACGGCACGCCGGATATCTGGGTCGACTGGCCGGGGAACGGCGAGGAAAACTACCCGGTCAATCCGCCGATCGACCAGGGCGAAGAGGTGCACTGGCACCCCGACGGCACCGTGCTGAACCTGATCAAGGTGCGGGTGCACAACGAGGGCACCATCGCGGCGAAGAACGTCGTGGTGCGGGCGTCGGTCAACGAGCCCGGCGGCATGGGGGACTCGGGCGAGTTCGTGCCGATCGGCGACTCGGCACCCCAGAACATCCCCCCGGGGGACTACCGGGACTTCGCCTTCAACTGGTATCCCGACGACGGGGAACACACCTGCATCCTGGCCGAGATCCTGTCCCACGAGTCGGACCTGGGAGACCTGGACCCGACCAACAACCTGGCCCAGGAGAACGTGTTCCTGTTCACGCCGGAGTCGAACAGTCCCTACAAGCCGGTGGAGTTCGATTTCAAGGTCAACAACGACTACGACTTCCCGGTGGACGTCTGGCTGACCGCCAGCGGTCTGGTCGACGGGGTCGATCTCGAGATGGAGAAGACCCAGCTGCATCTGGAGCCTGACGAGCACGTGGTGCTCACCGGCCGCTTCCTGGTGGACATCGACAAGATTCCGCCGCATCCCAGCGCTCAGATTCCGCGACTGCGAATCAACACCCACGCGCTCCTGGAGACTGCTGACGGCTACGAGCCCTTCGGTGGGATGACCTTCGATCTCGATCCGGGCTACGGCTGCGAACTGTACCTGGACAACACCGACTGTGATCCCGACGGTCAGGGGACCGGCGTCATCCTCTACGGCCGCTTGGATGGGCCGTACGCGGCGTTCGAAACCGTCGATATTGCCGTGGTCGGCTCCGACGGCCGAAGCTACGGCGGGACCGGCGAGACCGACGCGGCGGGCAACTTCATCATCAAGGTGGAGGATGTGCCGCTGGGTGCCGCGACGGCGATGCTCTACTACTTCGGTCCGGACATGGCCAAGACTCACCTGGGTCCGGTGCCGATCCAGGTCACCTCCTGCGGGGCGCCCAAGCCGGTTCCGCCGACGATGACGGTGGACAAGAGCCGTCGCGACCCGGGTCGAATCACCATCGACTACGACGTGGCCGGCGGCTGCAACGCCTCGGATCACGCGGTGTTGTTCGGCAAGCTGGGCACCTTCGACCAGGTCACCGACGCGGCCTGTTCGGTCGGCAACAGCGGCAGCGTGTCGCTGCAGCCGCCGCCGGGGAATGTCTGGTTCCTGATGACCGGCATGGAAGGGGATCGCTACTCGAGCCTGGGTATCGATAGCAAGGGTGACGAGCGTCGCTTCCTCGACCTGGATCTGCAGTGTCCGGTGCTGAAGAACCACGACACCACGGCGATCTGCCCCTGACACGACCGATCCATGAAACGACAAACGCCGCGCGGTTCAGGCCGCGCGGCGTTTTCCTTTGTGGGGCGTCGATGGAGGACGCGCGTTGCGGATTCCTCTGAGGGCTGAGAGGACCGCTCAGGGGCAAGGGGCGGGATTCGCCCGTTCGCTTCCCGCGCCGTCGAAGCCCTTGGTCCCTTCGGAGTCCAGGCGATCCCGGGCGGTCACCAGGTAGAAGAAGCCGGCGGCGGGCAGGGGCTGCTCCAGGTCCATGTAGCCGGACTGGGCCGCGGTATCGAGGCAGTCTCCGTAGCCCAGGCCGGAAAGGGAGGCGAGATCGTCCCGGTAGAGCCGGTAGTCGGCGGCGGACAGCGCCACGTCCCAGAGCAGCATGTCCCGGGTCGAGAAGCGCAGCCCCTGCACCTCCCCGGCGGGGAGGTAGGGAGCGACGAAACCGCCGTTGATTCCGAAGGTCGCGCCGGCCAGCGGTCTGGCCGCGATGCCGCCGATGGCGTCCAGGGAGATCCGGTAGCTCGTCGACGCGGCAGTCACGCCGCCGCCGGGACGGCCCCCCTGGTTGAAGGTGTGTTCCTCGAGGATGAAACCGGCGCTCTGCTGGGCGGCGGCCGGTGCCGTGGTCAGCACCACGAGGGTCAAAAGCATGATCAGGGTTCGCATGGAAGCCTCCGTGGGTCGCGTTAGCGGAGCATCACCAGCACGCGGATGGTGCCGGTACCCAGGTCGTGAACATCCAGCGCCTTGCCCAGGATCGTGCCCGGGGCCGCCTCGTCGGCACGCATGGCGTGGCCGGCGGTGGGGGAGGTGGTCAGCAGGTCGCCGGGGCGGATCTCACCGAAGGCCGCATCGACCTTGCAGAGGATCACCCCCGAGACCGCCACCGGCGCATCGACGTTGTGCAGGGCGTTCTCCGCTTCCGGGGTTGCGTCCCGGGCGCCGAGCACCAGGCCGGGTTCGCCGGCGACGATGCCGACCACGCCCGGGTCGTAGGCGTCGACGGCCAGGCGCAGCGCGCCGGGGTGAGCGGGGTCGATGGCGAGCACGTCCCCCGCCTCGACCGCTTCGGAAACCTCGACCAGGTTGGCCAACTCCGCAGAGGAGGAGCGGAAGGAGCGGCCGTAGAGATCGCGGGAGTCGCCGTCGCTGCCGACGGATCCGGATACCGTGTCGGTGTCCTGGCGGGTGGCGTCATCCGGAGTTGGGGTGGGGGCCGTGCGGGGAATCGTGGCGCTCAGGGTCGTGATCTCGTCGCTTCCGTTCGGCGCATCGGCGGCCTCCAGCAGGTGCCCGGCTCCGTCGTCGTCACGGGCGATGGCGTTGCCTCGTGAGAGATGGTTCTCCGGGTCGTAGCTGCCGATGGCGGCGACCAGCGCCTGGGCACGGCTCAAGTCGATGGCGCCGTTCTTGGCGAGCGACGCCTGGCCGGGCATGGTCTTGAACCGTTCGAGGGCGGTGAAGCGCAGGTTCTCGGGGGCCTCGCTGAAGGTCGCGTCCCGGTCGTTGATCGAGGGCAGGTAGGCCTCGTAGGGCTTGGCCCGCACCACAGCCTGGTTCTCGAAACCGAGGCGCAGGCCGTAGACCACGTAGTCGAACTGGACGTTGTCGGTGGTTTCGCTACGCACGACCAGTTCCGTGGTGCTCAGCGACTCGACGTAGAGCTCGGCGTGGCTGCCCCGGGGCGTCAGGTGCGCGGTCAGGCCGATGTCCGGGTTGGTGACCCACTGGAAGGTCTCCCCCAGGGTGATCCGGGCCACGCCCTCTTCGAGCCGGCCGCTGCCCCGGGTGTAGGTCGCCGCCTCGTCCCCCTCGATCGCCGAGTAGACGATCACCTGGTCGGTGCGGAAGGGGTGGTTCTGCACGAAGTTCTTCGATCCGTTGCCCCAGGTGCTGGCCGAGCCGAAGCCGGTGCGCACGTAGGTGCCGCTGGTGATGTCGCGGAAGTAGCCGCCCTGGCTCTCACCCTCGCCGCTGATGCCGATCGAACCCTCGGCAAGCCAGGCGTAGGTTCCGGTATCTCGTTCGCGGAAATACGAACCGCCGTTGCCGTTGGCCCAGATGCCGTAGTCGCCATAGCCCAGATAGGCGTAGCCGCTGCTGTCGGTATCGCTGAACAACGCTCCCGACGAGCTGCCGTAGCCCCGCACGCCATAGTTCGATGAGGCGACGTAGGCGTAGCCGGTGCTGTTGTTGTCGCGGAAGTAGCCGCCGGCGGAGTTGCCTTCACCCCAGACGCCGTAGTGCCCGTAACCGATGTAGCCGAAGCCGGAGCTGTCGATGTCGGTGAAGAAGCCGCCGGAGCTGTTGCCCGAGCCGCGAATGCCGGTGTTGCCGTAGCCGGCGTAGGCGTAGCCGGAGTTGTCCTTGTCATAGAAGAAGCCGCCGGCCTGGTTGCCGCTGCTCTCGATGCCCAGGTGATCGTTGGCCACGAAGGCTACGCTCGAACCGTTGCCGTCGCGGAACTCGCCGCCGTGATCGTTGCCGTAGGCGTAGATGCCCCGGTCGTTCTGAGCCACGTAGGCGAAGGAGTCGCCGTTGGTGTCGAAGAAGAAACCGCCGCCCGAGTCCCCTCGGGCGTAGACGCCGTAGCCGCCGCTACGGGTGAACAGGGTGCCCCGGCCGTCGACCCGGATCTTCTCATCTCCGTTGACCGCGATGCCGAACAGGGTATCGGCGTCGCCGGCGCTAGGCGGGTTGATGCAGACCGGGCCGGACATGGCGTCGTTACCGTTGGGCACGTCGTTGAACGTGATCGAGCCGGTGGCGATATCCGTGGCATCCGCTCGCAGGAACTGACTGACCGCGTGTCCGGCGAACAGGTTGCTGTCCAGGGAGTGGTTGGCCTCGACGGCGAAGGCCGAGGCCAGGATCTTGACCCGGGGATCGAGCAGCTCCCCGTTGACCTCGATCGAGAGCCACACCTGGGGGTTGTTGCGGAACAGCTTGCTCATGCTGCTGTAGTTGCCCGGGCCG